>NZ_JBJJMO010000012.1:0-73402 GCF_046231935.1 Pseudomonas sp. KCJK9111
CGGATGGGAGCGTAGCGCACTCCCGCTCAAGCAGGGTGTCAGGACTTCACCTAACGCCAACTCTCTTTCACCGCCCCACGTCGCCCACCCAGTATCAGCCGACCTATCCCCAACAACAGGCTTTCAACCACGAACGCCAGCACGAACCCGGCACCGACGCCCCAGCCGATGGCCTCAGGCGCCAGCAAAATCTGATAGCCGTAGCCGTTGAGCGTTTCTTCTCGCAGCCGCGGGTCGGCTTGCACCAGGACGTGCCAGGTACGCTGCGCCCATGAACCTTGCAGCGCTTGCCATTCGTCTTCAAGCAGCTGGTTGCGAATCATCAGGCTTTCGATGCTGTTGGCGTCACTGAGAAAGACCGGGTCGTCACTGCTGCGGTAGTGTCGCAACAAGGCTTGCAGATCGCCGTTGAAAAAGCGCTCGGCTGTCTGGCGGAAGCCGTCCAGCGCCTCGCGTGATTCAAACAGGTGCGCCTCCACGCGCTGGCTGTAATCCTTGACCAGCCCCGGGACCTGGATGCCGGCCAATAGCCCGAAGGTGAACAGCAGCAACCGCAGGTAACTTCTGAACATGCAGCATCCTTAGCTTTGTCCGTGCGCGGTGCACTCGCCGTGCCGCCACAGGGCCCACTGACCTGGCGCGTAGCGGTTCCAGGTTTCGTTCTCGGTCAAGGCCTCGGTGGCGATCACCGTGACCACGTCGTTGGGGGTGGTTTGGGTATGGAAATCGACGATCAGGTCGACATCCTTCAGCCGTGCCGCGCCAAACGGCGCGCGACGGGTAATGTGGACCAGTTTCGTCGAACAGAAGCAGAACAGCCAGTCACCATCGCTGAGCATGCAGTTGAACACGCCGCGGGCGCGATAACCGGCACAGGCTTCGACCAGCACCGGCAGTAACTGTTCCACCGGCACCGGCTCCGGGAAGGCGCCGCGGATGCGATTGAGCAGGTCACAGAAGGCCGCCTCGCTGTCGGTATCGCCAATAGGCTGGTAAAAGCTCGTGGAGCCGGTGAAGTCACCCAGCTGGCCGTTGTGGGCAAAGCACCAGTTGCGCCCCCACATCTCGCGCATGAAGGGGTGGGTGTTGGCCAGGCAGACCTTGCCCACATTGGCCTGACGGATGTGGCCGATCACTACTTCGCTCTTGATCGGGTAGCGCCTTACCAGGTTGGCCACCTCGGACTCGCTGCTGGCGGCCGGGTCCTGGAACAGGCGCAGGCCGCGCCCTTCGTAGAAGCCGATGCCCCAGCCGTCACGGTGCGGGCCGGTGCGACCGCCGCGCTGTATCAGGCCGGTGAAGCTGAAGACGATGTCGGTGGGGACGTTGGCACTCATGCCCAGCAGTTCGCACATGGCGGTGTCTCCGTTTACAGGCGGGGCTCGACCCGGCCGGCGCCAGCAGGCAGCACAGGCGGGTCGTCACGGTAACGATCGCTACGCTCGGCGGCCAAGGGCTCCCCCGGCGCCAGCGCCTGCGCTTCGGCGGCCTCGCGCTGGGCGGCGGCTTCGGCCCGCAGGCGGCGCTCGCGGGCGCGTTTCTCCAGCGGCCAACGCACTAGCACGAACAGGAAATACAGCACGAAGGCGATCATGCCGTACATGGCGAAGTCCGACACTGCGCGCCAGGCGTTGTTACCCACCTTGAAGGCGACGTCCAGCACCGTGATGGCAATGGCCGGAGCGAAGCTGTCCTTGACCGGGTCGACCACGGTCGGCGTAAACAGCAGCACCGCCAGCACGACGCACAGCGGTTCGCGCAGCCAGCGCCACATCCAGCCGGTGAGCTTGAAGCCCACCAGAAGGCAGCCCAGGGCGGCCACGGCGTAGAGGCCCCAGGCCAGGGTGTAGTCGTTCTCGATCATGGTAATCGTGCAAGCCAGGCAAAGAGGTGCCTATGATAAACACATTTCCTGGCGCACACAGTGTTTGCCTGTACCGGTGCGCCGCCGAAGCTGCCGGTAGCGCCCCTCAAGAACCGAGAGAAATTCGATGCCAAGCACCCACTTGCCGCCCCTGGCCAGAGCCGACGATGCGACCGACCCCTACGCGTGGTTGCAACAGCGTGACGATCCCCAGGTACTGGCTTACCTCGAAGCGGAAAATGCCTATCAGCAAGCCTGTCTGGCCGATCAGGCCCCCTTGCGCGAACAGTTGTTCGAGGAGATCAAAGGCCGCATCCAGGAAACCGATCTGTCCCTGCCATCGCCGTGGGGGCCCTACCTGTACTACACCCGCACCACCGCAGGCGACGAATACCCCCGCCATTACCGCTGCCCACGCCCTGCCGATGATTCCAACACGGTCGATGAAGGCCAGGAGCAACTGTTGCTCGACCCAAACGCCCTGGCAGGCGGCGGCTTTCTCTCGCTGGGGGCGTTCAACGTCAGTCCCGACCATCGCCTGTTGGCCTATAGCCTGGACACCAGCGGCGACGAAATCTACACCTTGTACGTCAAGGATCTGGCCACGGGCGCTGTAACGGCCCTGCCCTTCGACGACTGCGATGGCAGCCTGACCTGGGCCAATGACAGCCGCACGCTGTTCTTTGCCGAACTCGACGATACCCACCGCCCTTGGCGGCTGTACCGGCATACGTTGGGTCAGCACGGTGCCCAGCGGGTATTCGAGGAGCCCGATGGCCGGTTCTTCCTGCACTGTTACCGCACCAGCTCCGAACGCCAGTTGGTGCTGCTGCTCAACAGCAAGACCACCAGCGAAGCCTGGGTGCTGGACGCGGCCACGCCGCAAGCGCCGTTCACCTGCCTGGCACCGCGTGTGGAAGGCCATGAGTACTTCCCCGATCATGGCCTGCTCGATGGGCAGTGGCGGTGGTTCATCCGCACCAACCAGGACGGTATCAACTTCGCCCTGTATCACGCCCCGGTCGACCCCGTGCCAAGCCGTGCCCAGTGGCAACTGCTGGTCGCACATCGCGATGACATCATGCTCGAAGGACTGAGCCTCAATGCCAGCGCATTGACCCTGAGCCTGCGTGATGGCGGGTTGCCGATCATCGAAGTGCGCCCACAGGGTCTGTCGCCCTACCGGGTGGATTTACCCGACGCGGCCTACAGCCTGTACGTGCAGGACAGCCTGGAATTCGACAGCCCTCGGGTACGCTTGCGCTACGAAGCGCTGAACCGGCCGGCCCAGGTACGTCAGCTGGCGCTGGCCACTGGCGCGCAGGAGGTGCTCAAGCAGACGCCGGTGTTGGGGCCCTTTAATGCCGACGCCTATGTCAGCGAGCGCCTGTGGGCCACCGCGGCAGACGGTACCCAAGTGCCGATCAGCCTGGTGCGACGGCGCCAGGATGTGGGTCGCACCACACCGCTCTACCTATACGGGTACGGCGCCTATGGCGAGAGCCTGGACCCATGGTTCTCCCATGCGCGGCTGAGCCTGCTGGAACGTGGTGTAGCGTTTGCCATCGCCCATGTGCGCGGCGGTGGCGAGCTGGGCGAGGCCTGGTACCGTGCCGGCAAGCAGGAACACAAGCAAAATTCCTTCAGCGATTTCATCGCGTGCGCCGAACACCTGATCAACGCAGGCGTGACATCCTCTGCAACCCTGGCCATCAGTGGGGGCAGTGCCGGCGGGCTGCTGATCGGCGCCGTGTTGAACCTGCGTCCCGAGCTGTTTCGCTGCGCCATCGCCGAGGTGCCCTTCGTGGATGTGCTCAACACCATGCTCGACCCTGAGCTGCCGTTGACGGTGACCGAGTATGACGAATGGGGCAATCCCGCGGAGCCTGAGGTGTACGAGCGCATCAAGGCCTATGCGCCGTATGAGAACGTGAAAGCCCAGCCCTACCCGGCCATGCTGGTGGTGGCAGGCTACAACGACAGCCGGGTGCAGTACTGGGAAGCGGCCAAGTGGGTCGCCCGCCTGCGTACGCGCAAGACCGATGACAACCTGCTGCTGCTCAAGACCGAGATGGGTGCCGGGCATGGGGGTATGAGCGGGCGCTACCAGGGGTTGAAGGACGCGGCCTTGGAGTATGGGTTTGTGCTGGGTGAGCTGGGGGTTGTCTGAGGTGCCGGGCTGTTTTTTGCGCGCAGCGGCCCCAGCGATCTGGGTTCATGCATGACGGCAAGCCGCAAGGCGAGGTGTGGACAGCCGCCTTCGATCACTCCTGATCCCGCCCCGGCTTCTCTAGATCCTGCCGCAACCCTGGCAGTGGCTGGTCCTTGGGCGGGCCGGGCACTGGCATTGGCATTGGCGGTAGCAAGGGTGCCCCTTGGGAGGTGCCGGTGGCTTTGGGCGGGCTGCTTGGGGTGATCTGCGGATACGGCGTGGGTGTGGGTGTACCCGGCGCACCGGGTACAGGCGTGGTCAACCGCGGCGGCGTGCTGGCAGCGTGAGCCGCAGGCACGCCCGCCACCAAGACCACGGCGAGAATCGCAGCAAGCATCGGCAACCTCCTGTTCAGAATCTTCCTACAGGCTACGCCCATATGACATTTTTCGCCTGTGCGCCGATCATGCAGCCGCGCTAGACTCGACGGCATAACCGTCATTTGCCTGATCAGAACGAAGGAAACACCATGACCTCCTCTACTTCCGCCGCCACTGCGCGCCTGGACCGCATCCTCGCCGATGCCAAGCGCGACAAGGAAATGGGCTACCGCGACAAGGCCCTGAGGATGTACCCGCACGTGTGCGGGCGTTGTGCACGCGAGTTCGCCGGCAAGCGCCTGAGTGAGCTTACCGTGCACCACCGTGACCACAACCACGACAACAACCCCCAGGACGGCTCCAACTGGGAGCTGCTGTGCCTGTACTGCCATGACAACGAACACTCGCGCTACACCGATCAGCAATACTTCAGCGAAGGCTCCACCAGCACCCCAAGCATTGCCAAGGCCACCCACAACCCGTTCGCGGCACTGGCAGGCATGCTGAAGAAGGACTGACCAGCAGCCCCCCACCATGACCGGGCAACCCGTATAATCGCGTCTTTTTTGCGAAGGGCCCCGGTTCGTGGCTAACAAACGATACACTTGCATCGGCCTGTTCAACCCCAAGTCGGCCGAAAACGTAGGCTCGGTAATGCGTGCGGCTGGCTGCTACGGGGTCAACTCGGTGTTCTATACCGGCAAGCGCTACGAGCGCGCGCGGGACTTCGTGACCGACACCAAGCGCGTGCACTACGACATTCCACTGATCGGCATCGATGACCTGCAACGCATCATCCCGCTGGGCTGTACCCCGGTGGCCGTGGAACTGGTCGAAGGCGCCCGCCCCCTGCCCGACTACACCCACCCGGACCGCGCCATCTACATCTTCGGCCCCGAAGACGGCAGCCTCAGCCCTGAAGTGAGGGCCTGGTGCGAGGAAACCATCTACATTCCCACCACCGGCTGCATGAACCTGGCGGCCACGGTGAACGTGGTGCTGTACGACCGTCTGGCCAAGGGCCTGAATACCCGCTCGGGCCCAAAGTTCAAGTGATGCGTGCGCTGTCATGACCGCCAGGAGGTTCGCCCTCCACGTGGAGTGAACGTCGCCCCCCGCAGGCAGGTCAGCTGCTTACACATCACCAAGAGGGCTTACCAATGCTTGATAATCACTCTGATGCACCGTTGCAGGAAAAGAACGTCCATGGCATGGAACGCGCCACGTCGTTGGCCGGCGGTGCTTTGCTGGTGGGCAAAGGGCTGAGCCAGGGCGGTATCGTAGGGCTGTTCAAGATAGCCGTCGGTGGCCTGGCGCTGGTGCGCGGCTTCACTGGGCATTGCGCCACCAAGGCGTGGTTGCAGCACCACCGCGATCAGTACAACCAGCTGAAATCGGACCTCAAGCGTACTGGGGACGAGCTGACTGCACTGAAGGACAGTGCCAAAGCGGCCACCGAAGGCGTGACGGTGACCGGCAAGGATCCTGTCGCTGGAGTGTGATGCCCTGGACTGTATCCTGGTCTTGCCGTGGCGGCGTTGCGGCAAGGCGTACCCAGGACGTCCTGCGATATGGTTAATGTAGTCGTCACACGTTCGACTTGAGGACGGCCGGGGCGACGGATCTTCGCCGAGAGTCTGCGCCAGATTTTCAGGCGTTCAGCTTTGCAGCATCTATCACCGGGGCCGCTTCGCGCCCCATCGCGGCACGAGCACCGCTCCTGCAGGTTTACGCGGTTGATCCTGTAGGAGCGGTCCTCGTGCCGCGATGGGCCGCGCAGCAGACCCATAATCAAAAGTTGCGCAAAGCGTGGCTCCCACCGGGCATTGTGTAGCGCATCAATGCAGTACCTTGCTCTGCAACGCCTCCGACCGACGTCCGAGTACGTTTTCGCTGATCTGCACGAAGTCCTCGAGGCTGACGCTGGGCAGTCGCATGAGCCCGCGCGCCACGTCGTCGAGCGATTGCCGGGCCTGGGTATGAATGCGGATCTCCTTGTCCAGTGCCTGCAACAGCATTACCCCTCGCGCCACCTGGGCAGGCGTCGCCTGGTGCCCCTTGAGGTGCTTGACGCTTGCGCCCTGTTTGCTCAAGCGCGCCTGCCAGGCCTGATAACGATCATCACTCATGCCACCTGATCGGCGCAGCAGCTCGGTGGCGTAGTAGTCGGTCAAGCTCTCGATCAACCAGTCATTGCCCTCACGCCCACGCAGGTGAGTGAACAACTGGACCACTTCGCGCAGCAGCGGGCTGCTGCCGCTCTCGCTGACCATGGCCTGGCCACTGTGCAGGTAGAGCGAGCCGTGGGCTGCCATCGCCCCGCGCCACATGTGGTCGCGTGCGCCCACCACCAGCAGTTTGGGCGGGTTTCTCGGGAAGGTGGCCTGCAGTTGCGGCCAGATGTAGGTCAGCAAGGTCAGGTTGTCCAACCGGCGCATCCCTTCCCCAACCGGCGCCGCCACCGTCACGTCGGTTTCGCCCAAGCGCGCACGGCGGCTACCCAGGTTGCCAGCCAGCATCCAGCCCGTGGGGCGGTCGAACAGGCGCGAGACGTTGTCGATGCGGAACTTGTCCTTGCCAATACGTGGCCAGGCGGTCTCGACGCTTTTCCAGCCTTCGGGCAGGTCGAATGCCAGGCGGGCGACCAACTCGGTGCCGTCCTGCTGGTCCAGCCGTCCGGGTGGGACCAGTTGGTCGCCCATGAACAGTGCCCAGTGCGCTGTCATGCGGGTGTTGTACACCCCAGGCCCGTGGAGCTGGTTCAACTGCACGCGGTAGCTCAGGCTGGTCTTGCCGGGCGCTGGCTGCCATACCCCGCGCTGGCCGCGAAGCTGCCAGTGGCCATCTGCCTGGAAGCCGCTGTAGGCCCCCACCTTGCCCAGGTCGAAGTCCAAACTGCGCACAGCACTGCCATCGGCCAGCGTAAGGCGCACTTCGGCCTGCCCGGTCGCAGGCAACAGCCGAACCTGATAGTCAAGATCGACTTTCTTCGCCCAGGCCGGTGCCCCCGCCATCAACCCCAACACGGCCACCAGCACAGTCAAACGGCTACGCATACCGACACTCCTTGTTCACCAGCGGGTAAAGCGCCTGGTTAGCTGGCGCGAAAGATCAGGTGGTCTTCCCAGTCGTCCTCGTGCACGTCGCGCTCGCTGAGCATGCGCCCTGCCTGGGATATACGCTGCTCATGCACTTGCTGACGGTCACCGCATACCAGGTGGTGCCAGACCGGCAAGTCCTTGCCTTCGCTGACCAGGCGGTAACCGCAGGTCGCTGGCAACCAACGAAACTGGTCAGCCTTGCCCGGGGTGAGCTGAATGCAGTCGGGCACCTGGGCGAAGCGATTGGGATAGTCGCTGCACTGGCAAGTGTCGAGGTCCAGCAACTTGCAGGCGATGCGGGTGTAGTAGACGCTGTTGTCGTCCTCGTCCTCGAGCTTTTGCAAGCAGCACAGCCCGCAGCCGTCGCACAGCGACTCCCATTCCTGCGGGTTGAGTTGCTCTAGGGTCTTGCGCCGCCAGAACGGGGCGTTATCAGCGATCATGACGCGATTTCCTGCAAGGGATCAGCAGCGCGTGTCCGACATCGGGCCCGAGGCAGACAGCGCCTGAAACGGTTCGTTAAGGCGTGCAGCATGGAGCTGGTGGCCGTGGCGGCGCCAGTCTAGGGCCTGGCATGCAGCAATACCAGACCGCTTGTCAGCCATGGCCGAACTCAGGCCTATAGCAGGGCGATACGCCTGAAGGGCACCCCGAGGGCGCCACCTGCGGGCAATGCGCTCTGATACAGGCCGGTCGATCAATACCCGCGGTCGAAGTTCACCTCGCCACGCAGCGCCTGGTCGGCTTCGAACGCCTGCAGGTTGTCGAGGAACAACCGCACCATGGCCGCAGGCGTGGTGGGCGCTGCGCTGTGTCCGGTCAGCAACAGGCCCCAGGCGGTCCAGAATGGATGCTGCCTGGGCAGAGGTTCCTGGCGGCATACGTCGATCACCGCCCCGACCAGGTGCCCCTCCTTCAGCGCCTCCACCAGGTCGGCGTCGACGACGGCCACACCGCGCCCGGCATTGACGAACAACGCAGTGGGCTGGAAACGCCGGAACATCGCCGCGTCAAAGATATCGTGCGTGGCCGGCGTGTCGGGCAGCAGGTTCAGCACATAATCGACCTCGCCCACCAGGCGCGCGAGATCGTCCAGGGCTGCTACCTCGGCGAATGGCGGCTGTTCACGGGCCTGGCTGGCCACACCGTACAGCACCACCCCGAACGGGCGCAGGAACTCGGCCACGGCCTGGCCGATATCGCCGGTGCCGACGATCAATACCTTGCGGCCCTGCAGCGAGCAACCAGGGCGCTCATCCCAGCGCCGCTCCACCTGGCTGACCAGGCGCGACAGGACGTGCCGTTCATGGCCCAGCATGTAGGTGAGCATGTATTCGGCCATGACCTGGCCGAAAATGCCCACGGCGCGGGTCAGGCGATACGCGCGGGGCAGCCCCGTGGCCAGCAGGGGCGTGATGCCGGCCCAGGTCGACTGCATCCAGTGGGGGCGATGCCCCTGGCGCAACAAGCTGGCCAGCACGTCGGGCTGGCCGAGCCAGACTGGGCACTGCGGCGCCAGCCGGGCCAGTTGCGCGGAGTCGTCGCTGGTCAGGACTTCAAGGTGCGGTGCCGCCTGGTGCAACAGGTCGGCGTAGCGGGCGTGGTCATGCTCGGCAATCAGTACGCGCATGATCAGGCGGGATCGTTTCGGTGCAGCAACTCGTCGGGCAGGTGCTCGATGTACTCGTCATCCGGCGGCGGCATCTGCAGGTGATAACCCTGATTGTCGAGGTTCTCCAGCACCTTGGTGATGTCTTCGCGGGCCAGCTTGCGTTCGGGGCTGAGCACCAGGTCGAAGGCGTGCTGGGGCGTGCCGAAGAACGGCAGCAAGCCTTCGGGTACGCGTTGCAAGCCATCGGCCTTGAGCACATACAGGTACATTTCGTTCTTGCGGGGGCTCTTGTAGATCGAGCAGATGCGTTTCATTGAGGGTCTCCGGCACCGGCCAGGCTGTCCAGCAGTGCCTGGCCCATCCGCTCACGGCGCCAGCCGCGCAGCGAATCGGGCAAGGTGTAAGGGCCGTCGGGGTAACCGCTTTTAAGCAGGGCCTCGAGGGTTTTCTTGCGCAGCATCAGCTCGGGCGCGATGCCCAGTCGTTGCCCTTCGGCCTGACCGACAGCGCGCAGTTGCTTGAGAATGCCCGAGGCTTCGATCGGCAGCGGCTCAGGCAATGGCTCGGGCCATTGTTCGGCCGGAAGGCTAGCGGCGTGCTTGATCAGTTGCAGCAAGGTTTCGCCATCCTGGCGCAAGGTGCGCGGGTGCATGTCGTCGATGCGGGCCAAGGCCGCCAGGTTGGTCGGCTGGCTTTTGGCGATGGGCCACAGCGCATGCTCCTTGAGGATGCGGTTGCGCGGAACGTCACGCAGGCGGGCCTCGCGCTCGCGCCAGGCGCACAGGGCGCGCAGCACCGCCAACTGCTGGGGCGCCAGCTTCCACGCCAGCTTGACCTCACGGTACAGGCTGTCGGGCTGCACCTCGCGGCGCAACTGGGCCACCAGTTCAGCACCGTCTTCCAACACCCAGGCGTACTTGTCGTCGGACAGGCGCGCATGCAAGGCGCTGAACAGCTCGGCCAGGTGCACGGCGTCCTCGGCGGCATAGCTGACCTGGGTCTCGGACAGTGGGCGTTGCAACCAGTCGGAGCGGGTCTCGCCTTTGGGCAGGTCGATGCCCAGCACCTCCTGTACCAGCCGCGAATAGCCCATGGAGAAGCCAAGGTTGAGGTAGCCGGCAGCCAGCTGGGTGTCGAACAACGGCTGGGGCAGCTTGCCGGTCAGGCGCAGCAGCACCTCCAGGTCCTCGCTGCAGGCATGCAGCACCTTGACCACGTTACGGTCTTCGATCAGCTCGGCCAGCGGCTGCCAGTTGGCGATCAACAGCGGGTCGATCAGGAACGCGCACTTGCCATCGCCAATCTGGATCAGCCCTGCCTTGGGGTAGAAGGTATCGACGCGCATGAATTCGGTATCGACCGCGACAAACGGCAATTGGCGCCAGTCGCGGCAGTGTTCGGCCAGGCTCAGGTCGTCACGGATCCAGTGAATTTCGATGGCCACAAGGCTCTCCCACTAACATTGGCGCGCAGTATATACGGCGCGGGCACTGCTGGTGAAACCCGGGCCATCCTTGATGTCGATCAATGGTGCAATTTCATTGACTGTGCAACCAGGCCGGCGCCAAGCTCCAGACAATGTCCCCCCACTGCGCGTTGACGACGTTCGCCAGGCAAGCCCACCCTCGCCTGCTCAGCGCCTGGCGGTGAGCCAGGGCCGGCAGCTGGCGAACAGGTCCAGGGATCGCTCGTACACCTGGGTGTGAACCTGCAACAACCCCAGCATCGAGTGGAACAGGTTGTCCTGGGACAAAGGCGCATCGTTCAACTTGGCCAGGCAACCGGTATCGACACCGAAGTCCTGCTGATAGCTGTCGGAAAACCAGGCCAGCAGCGGTACATGCTTTTGCTGTTCCGGGGCGATGGCGTACGGCGTCCCGTGCAGGAACAGGTTGTACTCGCCCAGCGATTCGCCATGGTCGGACAGGTAGATCATGGCCGTATCGACCTTGTCCTGCCGGCTGCGCAGGGTGTCGATCAAGCTGGCCAGGACCCGGTCGGTGTAGGCCAGGGTATTGTCGTAGCCATTAGTGATCTGCTCCTGGCTGCACTGGTCCAGGGCATTGCTCTGGCACACCGGGGCAAAGCGCTGGTCGGCCTTGGGGTAGCGTTTGAAGTAATCGGGGCCGTGGCTGCCCATCTGGTGCAGCACCAGCACGGTGTCCTTGTCCAAGTGGTCGATCAGCTCGCCCAGGCCCTGCAGCAGGATTTCGTCGTGGCACTCGCCTTCGCCGCAGAACTGCGGGTCCTTGAGCTTGCTCATATTGATGAACTGCACGCGGTCGCAGGTGCCCTTGCACCCGGACTGATTGTCGCGCCACTGCACGTCCAGGCCCGCCCGCTTGAGAATATCGAGCAGCCCTTCGCGGTTCTTGGCGATGCGCGCATCGTAGGCTTTGCGGGGCATGCCGGAAAACATGCAGGGTACCGACACAGCCGTTTCAGTGCCGCAGGAATGAACGTCCGAGAACGCCAGCAACCCTTGCTCGGCGGCAAGCCTGGGGGTGGTATCGCGGTTGTAGCCCAGCACGCCGAAGTGATCGGCGCGCGCGCTTTCACCCACCACCAGCACCGTCAGGGACTTGCGCTGATGGTGCTGCCAGTCCGGGGTGCGGGCGGCATCTTCGCCATAGTGGGCAAAGGGGCGTGCACTGGTGACCACGCGCTCGCTCACGTACGCCATGGAGGCACCGACGATATTGCTGGGGGTCAGCATCAGGCGCAGTTCGTGGTGATTGCGAAACAGCGACGACAGACCCTGGTAATTGGCCAACCCCACCGAGCCCAGGCCTACCACACAGGCCGCCGTGACCACCAGCTTGCCGAACAGCTCGCGCTGCCACGGCCGATACACCACCGGCGCTCGCCACAGCAGTACCGAGGGCAATACCCCGAGGCCAAGCATGTACAAGCCGAACTTCAGCGACAGCAGGTCGCGCACTTCTGCCACGTTGGTTTCGGCGATGTTGGCGAACATGCCTGCATCGATCAGCACGCCATAGCGGTTCATGAAATACGCCACCGCCGCACCACTGACGAACAGCAGCACCAGCAAAGGCTTGAGCACATAGCGGAAGGCAATGAGGGTCAGGATGAGGTTGAAGGCGAACAACATCAGCACCGCAAATGCCAGGGTCAACCACAGGCCGGGCAAGCCGGGGGGCACTACCTGTTCCAGGTGCTCCCAAAGGAAGACATTCAAGCCGATCAACAGGTACAGGCTGGCCAGCAGCGTGACCCATTCGGTGCGCAGGGGTTTGATGTTGAGCATTCAGGTTCGCAACCAAGAGAAGTGACCACCAGCGCCGGATGGCACTGGGAGCAAGCTGGGCGAACTCTAGAAACCGAGCCATCAATTTTCTGTGAAAAATAACGTAACAATTTAGTGAAAGCGCTGATTTCGACGCCTACCCGTAAGTCGTTCAGCAGGGGTTCAGGATTCGCGGCCTCCCTCCCCGAGACAAACGCGGCTATCCTCAGAGGTCAGGACCTTAACCAATCCCCCTGACAGAGGTGAAGAAATGCCTGTTCCGCACGATCTGCTCGCTGACTTGCACGTTACCGCTGACGCATTCCAGGCACTCATTGACAAGGACCAGACGCTGCATGGCTTGCACAAGGAGTACAACGCCAAGGACAAGGAAGTGGTCGCTGCCGAGAAGAACGGCACCAACGACGAGGCCGTGACGCGCTTGCGCCGCGAGCGGCTGCTGATCAAGGACAAGATCGAGCGCATCATCCACCCGCCCAAATAATCACCGGCCTCTTTGCAAGCGCCAGCCCGTCATCGCTTCGCATGACGGGCTGGCGCTGAACCGCTCGCCGCTACAGCCCTGCCATCATTACCCGGCCAAAGCGCCCAGCGCCGTTTCCAGGTCATCGATCAGATCGGCGACCGCCTCGATACCCACCGACAGGCGCAACAGGTTCTCACTGATGCCCATTGCCCCTTTCTGCTCGGGGCTCATGGAGCAGTGGGACATGGTCCAGGAATGGTTGATCATGCTTTCGACCCCACCCAGCGAGTCGGCCAGCACGAAAATCTGCAGCGCTTCGACCAGCCGATTGAGCGCCGCCCGATCACCCTTGACCTTCATGGCAACCACCGCCCCGCCGCTGCGCATCTGACGCTTGCACAGTTCATGCTGCGGATGGCTTGGCAGCCCTGGGTAGTACACCTGCTCGACCTGCGGGTGGCCTTCGAGCCTGCGGGCCACTTCCAGCGCGTTGGCACACTGGCGCTCCATGCGCACGTCCAGGGTCTTGAGGCCGCGCAACGCCAGGTAGCAATCGAACGGCCCTTGCACCGCGCCGATGGCCATGCTGATGCGGCGCAGCTGTCGGTGCAGGTCTTCGCTGGCCGCCACCACCACCCCACCGGTGAGATCGGAATGGCCACCGATGTACTTGCTGGCCGAGTGCATGACCAGGTCCACGCCCAGGGTGATCGGGCGCTGGTTCCACGGTGAGCAGAAGGTATTGTCGATGCAGGTCAGGATGCCCCGGGTGCGGGCAAGGTCGCATACGGCCTTGATGTCGACCAGGTGCAGTAACGGGTTGGTCGGTGATTCGATCCAGATCAGCCGGGTTTCGGGCTTGATGGCAGCAGCCACGGCATCGAGGTCGTTGAGGTCGACGTACGTGGTGGTCAGGCCGGACGTGCGGCTGCGGTAGTCCTCCAGAATTCGGAAGGTGCCGCCGTATACACCGTTCATCACCACCACATGGGCGTCCTTGGGCAGCAGTTCGAGCACGGTGGCCGTGGCATTCACCCCTGACGCACAGGCCACCGCCCCTACGCCTTCCTCCAGGGCTGCAACACAGGTCTCGTAGGCGTGGCGGGTGGGGTTGCCTACACGGCTGTAGGAGTAGTCCGGCGTGTCGTCCAGGCCGCGTTTGATGAACGAACTGGCCGTGACGATGGCTGGAAAAATGGCATTATCGGCGACTTCGAACTGCTCGCCGGCATGAATGGTTCGGGTGGCGAAATGGCGCGGCTTGTCGGACATGGTCGGGCTCGTTGGCAGAGGTAAGGTTGCCACTATCGCACAACGCAAAAGCCCTGACCTTGGGGTACCCTGTGAAAACTTCTTCGCCACGGCCCACGCCCCCTATGGACAGCTTCGACCGACACATTCTGACCCTCTTGCAGCGCGATGCCGCGCTCTCGCTCAAGGCCTTGGCCGAGGCCGTCAACCTGTCCACCACCCCTTGCTGGAAGCGGGTCAAGCGCCTGGAAGACGAAGGCTATATCGTCGGTCGTGTGGCCCTGCTGGATCCTGGCCTGCTAGGGCTGGGCCTGACCGTGTTCGTGCAGGTCAAGACCCAGCGCCATGACAGTGCATGGCTGGAGCAGTTCGCCGCCACGGTCACGGCGTTCGAGGAGGTGATGGAGTGCTACCGCATGTCCGGCGACTGGGACTACATGCTGCGGGTGGTGGTGGGCGATATCGCGGCGTATGACCGGTTCTACAAGAAGCTGATTACCAGCACCGATGGGTTGTCCAACATTACCTCGAGCTTTGCCATGGAGCAGATGAAGTACACCACGGCCTTTCCAGTGAACCGCGGTTGACGCGGGTTTTGCACGGGCGGCCCTGTTGCACACTGAGGCTCAGTCGGTCGCCAGGGCCGCTGCAATGCGATTATCCGCCTTGGCCTTCTCGACCTTGATCGCCACGAACTTGGAGGTCGGGGTGTAGGTCCCTTCACCATAACTTTCCAGCGGCACCAGGGGGTTGGTTTCCGGGTAATAGGCGGCAGCCTGCCCCTGCGGCACGTCATAGGCCACCAGACGAAAACCCGACACCCGTCGCTCGACGCCGTCGTCCCACAGCGACACCAGGTCGACGTGTTCACCGGGCTCGAAGCCCATGCGCCGAATGTCGGCCTCGTTGACGAACACCACTTCGCGCAGCCCGAACACACCGCGGTAACGGTCATCCAGGCCATAGAGGGTGGTGTTGTACTGGTCATGGGAGCGCAGGGTTTGCAGGATCAGGTCCGGTTTGTCGCCACGGGCCAGCACCTGGGCGTTGACCAGTTCAGCGGGTAGCGCATTGGGGCTGAATTGCGCCTTGCCGGTAGCCGTGCGCCAGGTGCGGTCGGCAGCGTGGTTACCCAGGTGGAAGCCCCCGGGTTGCTGCAGGCGTTCGTTGAAATGTTCGAAGCCTGGAATCACGTCGGCAATCAGGCTGCGGATATGGGCGTAATCGGCCACGGCGTGCTCCCAATCGATGGGGTGCTTGCCCAGGGTGGCCTGGGCCATGCCGGCAATGATCCAGGGTTCGGAGCGCATGTGGGGCGAACGTGGCCGTAACTGGCCGTGGGAGATGTGCACCATGCTGAAGGTGTCTTCGACTGTTACACCTTGCGGCCCGCTGGCCTGCAGGTCGATTTCGGTGCGGCCCAGGCAGGGCAGGATCAAGGCATCGCTACCGGTCACCAGGTGCGAGCGGTTGAGTTTGGTGGAAATCTGCACGGTCAGTGCGCAGTTGCGCAGGGCGGCATGGGTGCGTGCGGTGTCTGGGGTGGCCTGGGCAAAATTGCCCCCAAGGCCGATGAACACCTTCGCCCGACCTTCTTCCATGGCCTTGATCGCCAGTACGGCGTTGTGCCCGTGGGTGCGCGGCACCTGGAACTCAAAGCGAGCTTGCAAGGCATCGAGCAAGGCGGTCTTGGGCTTCTCGTCGATGCCCATGGTCCGGTCACCCTGCACGTTGCTGTGCCCGCGCACCGGCGAGAGCCCCGCGCCGGGTTTGCCGACATTGCCACGCAGCAATTGCAGGTTGACGATTTCCTGGACGATGGCCACCGAATGACGATGCTGGGTAACGCCCATGGCCCAGCACATGATCACGCGTTCGGCCTTGCGGTACATGCGCGCGGCCTGTTCGATCTCGGCCTGGGTCAGCCCGGACTGCGCCACGAGGGCCGGCCAGGGTGTGGCATCCAAGGCCTGCAGGTAGGCCTCGATGCCGCTGGTGTGCTCGGCGATGAACGCATGATCGAACACCGCAGGTTCGCCCTTGGCCTTGGCTTCGCGTTCCCACTGCAGCAGGTACTTGGCGATGCCGCGCATGACCGCCATGTCCCCGCCCAGTGCCGGGCGGAAGTAGGCGGTATTGGTGGGCTCGGAGCCGTTGCTGAGCATCTCCAGGGGATGCTGCGGGTGCTGGAAGCGCTCAAGGCCCCGCTCCTTGAGGGGGTTGAAACACACCACCTGGGCACCGCGCTTCACGGCTTCGCGCAGCGGTTCGAGCATGCGCGGGTGGTTGGTGCCAGGGTTCTGGCCAATGACGAAGATGGCGTCGGCCAGCTCCAGGTCGTGAAAGACCACGGTGCCTTTGCCTACGCCCAGGGTCTGCGCCATCCCGACGCCGCTGGCCTCGTGACACATGTTCGAGCAGTCCGGGAAGTTGTTGGTGCCGTAGGCGCGCACGAACAACTGATAAAGGAAGGCCGCTTCGTTGCTGGCCCGGCCCGAGGTATAGAACTCGGCCTGATCGGGAGATTCCAGGGCGTGCAGGTGCTTGGCGATCAGCGCGAAGGCCTCTGCCCAGCTCGTCTCGACATAGTGGTCGGTGGCCGCGTCGTAGCGCATAGGATGAGTCAGGCGGCCCTGGAACTCGAGCCAGTAATCGGTCTGATCGGCCAGGGCACTGACGCTGTAGCGGGCAAAGAAGGCCGGATCGACCGAGCGCCCGGTGGCCTCCCAATTGACGGCCTTGGCGCCATTCTCGCAAAACTTGACCGTGTCGTTTTCCGGCGACTCGCCCCAGGCGCAACCGGGGCAGTCGAAGCCGCCATTCTGGTTGGTCTTGAGCATGGCGCGCAAATTCTTGAAGGCGTTGTCACTGCCCAGCCAGCTCTTGGTCACGCTCTTGAGCGCGCCCCAGCCGGCAGCGGCGCCTTTGTAGTCGCGGATGTGTGGGTCCTGGCTCATGGGTGAAATCCTCGCCCTGCTATGACTTTTGTCCAGCCTATGAAGCCTTGTGCAGAGCCGTCCAATCGAAAGATCCTACGAGGTGATAAGCGCCTTCGATGACCCCCGTAAACGCGGGGGCTGAGCAGTGATAGAGAGCATTTATCGGTCAGTCGGCCAAAGCCATTTGACGGCTCGGCCCGCCAGGCGCTAGCTTGGAGGCCATTCCCCTGATTCGAGCGCATACGTGGAACAGAGCAGCCGGGCACTGATCGACGGCTTCAACCGGAAAATCGACTACCTGCGGATGTCGGTCACAGACCGCTGCGACTTCCGTTGCGTGTACTGCATGGCCGAGGACATGCAGTTTCTGCCCCGCCAGCAGATCCTGAGCCTTGAAGAGCTGTTCCAGGTGGCCGAGCGTTTCGTGGCGCTGGGCACCCGCAAGATTCGCCTGACCGGGGGCGAGCCGCTGGTACGCCAAGGCATCGTCGACCTGTGCGGGCGCATCGCTGCCCTGCCAGGGCTGCGCGAGTTGTGCCTGACCAGCAACGGCTCGCAGTTGGGGCGCCTGGCGCAACCG
Organism: Pseudomonas sp. KCJK9111; assembly: GCF_046231935.1. Lineage (NCBI taxonomy): Bacteria > Pseudomonadati > Pseudomonadota > Gammaproteobacteria > Pseudomonadales > Pseudomonadaceae > Pseudomonas > Pseudomonas sp. KCJK9111. The sequence goes on from NZ_JBJJMO010000012.1 coordinate 17,617, forward strand.
CTCTTCGATGCGGGTGTGACGCGGCTGAACATCAGCCTCGACAGCCTGGATGCCGACCGTTTCAAGCAACTGACCCGTACCGGCGACCTGCACCAGGTAATCGCCGGCATCGACGCGGCACGTAAAGCCGGCTTTCGCCGTACCAAGCTCAACTGCGTGGTACTGAAGGGCCGCAATGACCATGAGCTGGTCGACCTGGTGCGCTTTGCGATCGATCGCGAACTGGACATCACCTTCATCGAGGAAATGCCGCTGGGGGAGATCAGCGAGCACGCCCGTGGAGAGTCGTTTTTCTCCAGCGACGAGGTCCGCGCGAGGCTGGCCGAGCAATTCAGCCTGATCGAGTCGACCGAGTCTTCCCAGGGCCCTGCGCGGTACTGGCGCCTGGCCGATGCCCCGCAAACCCGGGTGGGGTTCATTTCGCCCCACAGCCACAATTTCTGCGCCACCTGCAACCGCGTACGCCTCACCGTAGAGGGTCGCTTGTTGCTGTGCCTGGGCAATGAGCACTCGGTCGACCTCAAGCATGTGCTGCGGGCCCATCCCGGCAACGCTGAACGGCTGGAAAAAGCCATTCGCGACTCGTTACACCTCAAGCCATACCGCCATCACTTCGAGGTGGGCGGCGACGTTCAGATCCTGCGCTTCATGAACATGACCGGCGGCTGATCAGCCGTCTCTGGATTGCCATGATCGTTCATCCCACCCAGGGTGTGCTGCGAGTGCTGTTCACCCTCAAAGGGTCGATCATCAAGCAGATCGCCCTGCGCTGCCTGATGGTCACCTTGCTCGCGGCAGTCATCGTCCTGGTGGAACGGCATTACCCGGCATTCTTCTATCCGGTCAGCGCTACGCCGTTCACACTGCTCGGCTTGTCGCTGTCGATCTTCATGAGCTTTCGCAACAACGCGTGTTATGACCGTTGGTGGGAGGGGCGCAAGGCCTGGGGCCGGTTGATCGTCGAGATTCGGTCGTTCACTCGCGAAAGCGTGGTGATCGCCGATGCCGCGCTGCGCGCCGACATGCTGCGCAGCCTGTGCGGGTTCGCCCATGGGCTCAATGCCAGGCTGCGAGACGAGGACGACCTGGCCGCCGCGCGGCCCTGGCTGGGAAGTGCCGAAGCGATCAGCCCCCACAACGTGTGTAACGGCATCCTCTTGCACCTGGGCGAGCAGTGTTCGCGGCTGACCGAGCAGCAGGGCCTGTCCGAGTGGCGCTACAACCTCTTGGCGCAGCGGTTGGCGGGGCTTGGGGAGGTTCAGGCCACCTGCGAGCGGATCAAGGGGACACCGTTGCCCTTCCCCTATACCTTGCTGCTGCATCGCACCATCTACATCTTCTGCCTGTTGCTGCCTTTCGCCCTGGCCGAACCGCTAGGCTGGCTGGCGCCGCTGTTCACGACCATCGTTGGGTATACCTTCTTTGGGCTCGATGCCATTGGCAACGAGTTGGAAGACCCGTTCGGCCGCGACGAGAACGACCTGCCTACCGATGCCATGGTGCGAACGGTAGAGCGTGATGTATTGGCCGCCCTGGGGCAGACGCCGCTACCGCCAGCGCTGTTGCCGGTGGGGTATGTGTTGAGTTGAAGGCGCTGCGAAGCTCAAAGGAAGCGGTCACCCTCAATCGCTGAGACAGGTGCACGTGTTGAGATTCGCTGCAGTCAGGCTACCGAAGCCAGGCTTGCCTTGGCCTGGTTCAGGCCCTTTTCATGGAAATCTCCGCTCATGTTCAGGCCTTCGGCATGAATGAACGTCACGTCGTGAATGCCAATGAAGCCCAGCACCTGCCGCAGGTAGGGTTCCTGGTGGTCGCTGCCAGCCCCTGCATGGATGCCGCCGCGTGCGGTCAGTACAATGGCACGCTTGCCGTTCAACAGGCCCTGGGGGCCGGTGGGCGTGTATTTGAAGGTGATGCCGGCGCGCAGCACATGGTCCAGCCAGGCCTTGAGGGTACTTGGGATGGTGAAGTTGTACATGGGCGCTGCCAACACCAGCACATCGGCTGCCAGCAACTCGTCGGTCAGCACGTTGGAGCGGGCCAGGGCTTGGTGCTGGGCAGCACTGCGCTGGTCTTCAGGGTTCATCCAGCCGCCGAGCAGGTCGGCGTCCAGGTGCGGCACCGGGTTGGCCGCCACGTCACGCACCGTAATCTGGTCGGCCGGGTGGGCGGCGCGCCACTGCGCAGTGAAGTCCTGGGTCAGTTGGCGGGAAATCGAATCCTGCTGGCGTGCACTGCTTTCGACGATCAGAACATGGGACATGACGGCCTCCATCGGGCTGGGGTAGATGCGATGGAGGAAGGTTAACGCTTGACCTATCGATGAAAAAGCGTAAATAGTCGGTACGATTTATCGATTAATTAGTTTATTCAGCTGAGCAGCTTACGGTGATGCGCAGCTTGATGATCTGCCGGTTGAACTTGGCGGTAACATCGGCGCGCTTGCTGGCCGGTACATTTACCCGGCGCACCCGCGGGGCTTCAGGGCCGTTGCGAAAGGTCACCTTGCAGGCGGCGGGCACCTGGCCGTAGTTCTCGAGGGTAATCGCCCCCAGGTCATAGGCCGTGTCGTAGGCAGTGGCGTCTACCTTCACCCCGTCCATGTGTTTCTCCATGTCGATGGGATAGGCAAAAGCGGTCACCGGCAGGCATAGCAGCAATGCCGCACAATATTTCTTCATGGGGCGTTCTCCTTGTGTAGAGCGCAGCTTAGGCCAACAGGAGCAGGACATGAAAGCGCCACGCGTGACGCTGGATCAATGGCGGACCTTGCAAGCTGTAGTCGATCATGGCGGGTTTGCCCAAGCAGCCGAGGTGCTGCACCGCTCGCAATCGTCGGTCAGTTACACCGTGGCGCGCATGCAGGAACAGCTGGGTGTCCCGTTGCTACGCATCGACGGCCGCAAGGCGGTGCTGACCGAGGCAGGCAGTGTGCTGCTGCGCCGCTCGCGGCACCTGGTCAAGCAGGCCAGTCAACTCGAGGACCTGGCGCACCACATGGAACAGGGTTGGGAAGCCGAGGTGCGCCTTGTGGTCGATGCGGCCTACCCCAGCGCGCGCCTGGTGCGTGCCCTGGCCGCCTTCATGCCGCAAAGCCGCGGCTGCCGCGTGCGCCTGCGCGAGGAAGTGCTGTCCGGGGTCGAGGAAGTGATGCTCGATGGCATCGCCGACCTTGCCATCAGCAGCTACAACATTGGCGGCTACCTGGGCGCGGAGTTGAGCGCCGTGGAATTCGTGGCCGTGGCCCACCCTGACCACAGCCTGCACCGGCTGGGACGCGAACTGACTTTCCAGGACCTTGAAAGCCAGTTGCAGGTGGTGATTCGAGATTCGGGCCGCTCGCAGCCACGCGATGTGGGCTGGCTTGGCGCCGAACAGCGCTGGACGGTCGGCAGCCTGGGCACGGCTGCCACCTTCGTCAGCAGCGGGCTGGGCTTTGCGTGGTTGCCGCGGCACATGATCGAGCGCGAGCTGCGTGACGGTGTGCTCAAACCCCTGCCGCTGGACCAGGGCGGTAGCCGCCATCCACTGTTCTATCTTTACGCGAGCAAGGAGAAGTCCCTGGGCCCGGCCACGCAGATCCTCATCGACCTGCTGCGCAACTTCGACACGGCACCGTTGGATGTGCCCTTCGCAGCCCCGGCCCAGGTGTAAGTGTGATAGTCAGGGCTGGCTGCGAACGCGGGCCCCGGCTGGCCGTCCGAGCTGGGTGTCAAACCTCGCGATCAGGCCCTGACACAATTTCAAACGCTGCGCCTGTGCCTGGCCTACCACCTGTACTGGCAGCCGTCGAAAATTCACGGCACGCTATTACTCCTTGTACATTGCGATGTATCCACCGTACCGGCGGCCCTCGAAAGCAGCCGCCTCCACTTTGAAGGACCTTTGCGCCCATGCTGAAAAAATTGCTGCTTACCGCCTGTTCCGTCGCGTTCGCCACCAGCGTCATGGCTTCCGACAAGACGCCGCACGTTGTGCTGGACACCAGCTTCGGCCAGGTGGAAATCGAGCTCAATGCCGAGAAGGCACCCGTCAGCACCAAGAACTTCCTGCAGTACGTGGACAGCGGCTTCTACAACAACACCATCTTCCATCGAGTAATCCCGGGCTTCATGGTGCAAGGCGGCGGCTTCACCGAGCAGATGGTACAGAAGGACACCAAGGACCCGATCCGCAACGAAGCCAGCAATGGCCTGCAAAACACCCGCGGCACCCTGGCCATGGCCCGCACCTCGAACCCGAACTCGGCCACCAGCCAGTTCTTCATCAACGTGGCCGACAACGATTTCCTCAACCCAGGCCGTGACGCGGGTTATGCCGTGTTCGGCAAGGTGACCAAAGGCATGGAAGTGGTCGACCAGATCGTCAATTCGCCCACCACCGTCAAGAAAGGCATGCGTGACGTGCCCGCCGACCCTGTGTTCATCAAATCGGCTAAACGCATCGATTGATCGCGGGTCTCACAGGGACGTGACCCGATTACCGGTCGGTTGAACAGGAGTTTCAACGCTGATGCTGTACCGTCGTTTCGAGCAACTGATCGACATCTTCCGTGACGCCCCCAGCGAAGCGCCGCCCAGCGGCGTGTGGGCGTTCTATTTCTATTATCTGCGCCAGGTATGGCCAAGCTTTCTGGCTTTGCTGGTGGTTGGCCTGATCGCTTCGTTGATCGAAGTGGCCATGTTCAGCTTCCTGAGCCGCATCATCGACCTGGCCCAGGGCACGCCCAGCGCCAGTATTTTCAGCGAGCACAGCGGCGAGTTGATCTGGATGCTGGTGGTGGTGCTGTTGCTGCGTCCGTTGTTCTTCGGGCTGCATGACCTGCTGGTGCATCAGGCCATCAACCCAGGCATGACCAGCATGATCCGCTGGCAGAACCACAGCTATGTGCTCAAGCAAAGCCTGAACTTCTTCCAAAGCGACTTCGCCGGGCGCATCGCCCAGCGCATCATGCAGACCGGCAACTCGCTGCGCGACTCGGCGGTGCAGGCGGTGGATGCGTTATGGCATGTGCTGATCTACGCCATCACGTCGCTGGTGTTGTTTGCCGAGGCTGATTGGCGGTTGATGTTGCCCCTGGTGATCTGGATCGTGTGTTTCATTGCCGCCTTGGCGTATTTCGTGCCACGCGTCAAAGCGCGCTCGGTGGTGTCGTCCGATGCCCGCTCCAAGCTGATGGGCCGCATCGTCGATGGCTATACCAACATTGCCACGCTCAAGCTGTTTGCCCACACCGATCACGAACAGCAGTACGCCCGCGAGGCCATCAGCGAGCAGACCGAGAAAACCCAGCTGGCTTCGCGGGTGATCACCAGCATGGACGTGGTCATCACCACGTTGAACGGCTTGCTGGTGGTCGGCACCACCGGGCTTGCCCTGTGGCTGTGGAGCCAGTCGCTGATCACGGTGGGGGCCATTGCCTTGGCGACTGGTCTGGTCATCCGCATCGTGAACATGTCGGGGTGGATCATGTGGGTGGTCAACGGCATTTTCGAGAACATTGGCATGGTGCAGGATGGCCTGCAGACCATAGCCCAGCCCGTCACCGTCACCGACCGCCCTGCTGCCCCGGCCTTGAAGGTTACCCAGGGCGCCGTGCGGTTCGAGAACGTGCGCTTTCACTATGGTGAAGCGAGGAATGTGATCGAGGGGCTGAACCTGGCGATTCGGCCCGGGGAAAAGATCGGCCTGATCGGACCGTCTGGTGCCGGGAAGTCGACCTTGGTGAATTTGCTGTTGCGTCTGTACGACGTGCAAGGTGGGCAGATTCTGATCGATGACCAGGACATTGCGCAGGTGAGCCAGGCAAGCCTGCGTGCGCAGATCGGCATGATCACCCAGGACACCTCGCTGCTGCACCGCTCGATCCGCGAGAACCTGCTGTACGGCCGCCCGGAGGCGACTGACGCCCAGTTGCAGGAAGCAGTGCGCCGCGCCCGGGCTGATGAGTTCATCCCGCACCTGTCGGACGCCCAGGGCCGTACCGGTCTGGATGCGCATGTAGGTGAGCGTGGAGTGAAGCTGTCCGGCGGCCAGCGCCAGCGCATCGCGATTGCCCGGGTGCTGCTGAAGAATGCGCCGATTCTGATCATGGACGAGGCCACGTCGGCGCTGGATTCGGAGGTGGAGGCGGCGATCCAGGAGAGCCTGGAAACGCTGATGCAGGGCAAGACCGTGATCGCCATCGCCCACCGGCTGTCCACCATTGCCCGCATGGACCGGCTGGTGGTGCTGGACAAGGGCCGGGTCGTGGAGGTGGGTAGCCATACTGAGTTGCTGGAGCAGCGGGGGCTGTATGCGCGGCTTTGGCAGCATCAGACAGGTGGGTTTGTGGGGGTTGATTAGCTGAGGTCCAGGCTTTAAGAGGGGGATGAAATCTCGCGCCTGCTCAAAACCCGGAGCCGCTTTGCGGCCCAAGCCATAGGCTGTAAAACTATCTCTCTCAAAAGCCGGGGCCGCAAAGCGGCCCCAAGTCATAGGCTGTAAAACTGTCTTACTCTACTCACCTCAATGGCCAGCTACCCTTGCAATGACTACGCAAGGAGGTCGCCATGATAGGCCGAGGTTCTCACCGCTTACGTCTGGGCAGGTTCTCCGAGCCCGGGCGGTTATACCTACTGACCACCGCCACCCGAAACCGTACCCCACTTTTCACACACCTGCACTAGGCCAGGGCCGTGATCCAGCAGCTGCAACTCACTGCTACGCAACGACAGTGCCAGAGCCTCGCCTGGGTACTGATGCCCGATCACCTGCACTGGCTAATCACGCTAGGCCCCTGCAGCCTCGACGAGCTGATGCGTGAATTCAAATCACGCAGCAGTTGCGCGCTTTATACACGAGGCGCCGAGCACCAGCGAATCTGACAACCTGGCTTCCATGACCGCGCCCTTCGCCGTGACGAACAGGTACGCAGCGTCGCTCGCTACATCATCGCCAATCCAATCCGCGCCGGCCTGGTAACACGAGCGAGCGATTACCCGCATTGGGAATGTGTCTGGCTCAATGGCCCTCTTCCCGGCGATAAGGCAACATCTCCCGTGCCTGGGCGGCATACGCCATTACCCCTTCACGCTCCTGAAGCAGAAAATCGGCCACCGCCGTGCGCAACCCGGGATGCAGCAGGTAATGCCACGAGCGCGTGATCACCGGCTCGAACCCGCGAATCAACTTGTGCTCACCCTGGGCGCCAGCATCGAAACGTTGCAGCCCTTGGGCAATGGCCAAGTCCATGCCCTGATAGAAACACGTCTCGAAGTGCAGGCGATCGAACTCGGCCAGGCAGCCCCAGTAACGGCCAAACAGGCTGTCCCCACCTACCAGGCTCAGCGCCATTGCCACGTCCCGCCCGGCCTGGCGCGCCATTACCACGCGCAGAGCATGGGGCATGCGCTCGGCCAGCAAGCTGAAGAACTCACGCGTCAGGTAAGGCGCCCGGCCGCGCACGGCGTAGGTGTTGGCGTAACACAGGTAGACGAAATCCCACTGGGCTTGGTCCAGTTCGTCACCCCGGTACCAGCGAAAATCAATCCCCTGCCCCGCTACCTGCTCACGCTCCTTGCGCATCTGCTTGCGCTTGCGGGAGCTGAGGGTGTCGAGAAAATCCTGGAAATCGCGGTAGCCGCGGTTCTGCCAGTGAAACTGGCAACCCAGGCGCTCCATCCAGCCCGGCAGGCGCGCCAACTGTTCGTCCAGCGCAGGGTCGGTGAAGTTGATGTGGGCGCCAGACAGCCCGGCTTTGCTCAGGTACTCGGGCAAGGCCTGCAGTAACAAGTGCCCGGCTGCCGCATCGGCCGTCAGCAAGCGCGGGCCACTGACCGGGCTGAACGGCACGGCCCCCAGCAGCTTGGGATAGTAAGCGATGCCAGCTCGTTTACAGGCATCCGCCCAACCATGGTCGAACACGTACTCACCGTACGAATGCCACTTGCGGTAACCCGGCAGCAGCGCTTGCACCTTGCCCTCGTGCTCGAGCACCAGATGTTCGGCCGCCCACCCGTTGTTGCGCGCGACACTGCCGCTGTCTTCCATCGCACTGAGAAAGGCATGGCTGAGAAACGGCTGGCCTTCGGGCACCAGGGCGTCCCAGGTGGCGGCTGGCATATCACGCAAATGAGCAAGGCTATACAGACTGGTCACAGGGTCGGCTCGCGGCATCAAGGCCCCCAGTATCACCAAGCTGGGCGCCGGACTCAAATGACGATCGCCTGGCAGCTTTCACTTCACAGCAGTGACATCATTGCGACATTAATCTGTCACTCGCCCTCGCAATACTTGCGCCTGTTTTCTGGAACCGCAGAACCTGTCTATTCAGGCCCTTCCGGAGACATGTCAACACAGGGGCGGACGCTCGGCGTCCCCCATCTTATTCAGTAGGGAGAACCGTATGCGTCTTGTTTCTACACTTACCGGAGCAAGCCTGACCGGCATGGTGCTGGCCATGAGCACCACTCCGGCCAGTGCGGCCGTTGACGCCAAGCTGCTCGAAATGCTCCGCGCCAATGGCTCGATCAACCAGGCGCAATACAGCGAGCTGCAGGCTGACCTGGCCCAGGAAACCAAGGAAAAGGCCGCTCAGAAAGCCCAGTCCGAGCGCATGAGTTCGTTCGAGCAAAAAGTGGCCTGGGCGGCTAAGACTCAGATCAAAGGCGACGTGCGCCTGCGTTATGAAGACGTCAACGTGGACAACCCGATTTCCCGCAGCGGCAACCAGGACCGGGAGCGTGTGCGTGCCCGTGTCGGTTTCTACAGCGAGATCAACCCGCAAGTGGACGCCGGGGTGCGGGTCGCCACCGGCAGCAGCGCCGATGCGCGCTCGACCAACCAGAGCCTGGACAACTACTTCGAGAAGAAATCGTTGTGGGTGGACCTGGCCTACCTGGACTGGCACCCCACCGCCGTGCCGAACCTGCACCTGATCGGCGGCAAGATGATGCAGCCCTGGGTGAGCATGGGCGACATCATCTGGGACAGCGACATCAACCCCGAAGGCGTAGCCGCCACCTACAAGACCAACCTGGGCCCTGCCGAGGTGTTCGGCAGCATCGGCCACTACAACCTCAAGGACAACGTCGACGGCGACGGCGTGCAGTTCAAGCACGATGCACAGCTCTACGCGGCGCAGTTGGGGACCAAGTTCAACGCAGCCGACACCGTTAAGGTCACGGTGGGCGGCAGCGTGTACGGCTACGACAACGACAAGTCGTCTGCCGCGCTGCGCTCGCTGGGCAACACCACCGACGAATTCAACCTGGTGGAAGGCTTTGGCCAGGTGGACTTCACCGGCTTTGCCATCCCGCTGTCGGCCTATGGCCAATTCGTGAAGAACACCGAGAGCACCGATGGGCAGGACAAGGCTTGGCTGGCGGGTCTGAAGAGCAAGATCGGGGCCTGGAGCCTGGACTACAACTACCGCGACGTGCAGCGCAATGGCGTCGTGAGCCTGTTCACCGACTCGGACTTCGGCAACGGTTTCACCGGCTCGCGCGGCCACAAGTTCAAGGTTGGCTACGAGATCGACAAGAACTTCGCACTCGGTGCGGCCTATATGATGGCCAAGACCGACTACTCCAACCTGCCCAACAGCAACGCCGATGTGGATACGCTGCAGGTGGACCTGGAAGCCAAGTTCTAAGCACCGCCACCGCGCAAACGGCCGTCCCCATCCGGCCGTTTGCGCTTTTAGGCGGGCATCGCCAGCCTTGCCGGCTTAGCGTTTGCGCAAAATCACGCTGCCGATCGAATACCCCGCGCCAAACGAGCTGAGCACACCCAGCGCCCCTTGTGGCAGGTCATCCTGATACAGGTGCAAGGCAATGACCGAGCCTGCCGAGCTGGTGTTGGCATAGCGGTCCAGAATCACCGGCGCTTCCTGTTCACTCACTTCACGCCCCAGCAGCTTCTTGACGATCAGGTGGTTCATGCTGAGGTTGGCCTGGTGCAGCCAGAAGCGCGCCACATCGCTGGGTTGAAGGCCGTTTTCCTGCAAGTGCTCGCCCACCAGCTCCGCCACTTTCGGGCACACCTCGCGGAACACCTTGCGGCCTTCCTGGATGAACAGCTTGTCTGCGGCGCCTTCGCCCTCCTCCGCCGCGCGGTTGAGGAAGCCGAAGTTGTTGCGGATGTTATTGGAGAACTCGGTCCACAGCTTGCTGCTGACCACGTCGAACTGGTGCGCCGATGTGGCGTGATCGGCGCGTTCGAGCAGTACCGCGGTCGCCGCATCGCCAAAGATGAAGTGGCTGTCACGGTCGCGGAAGTTCAGGTGGCCGGTGCACACTTCAGGGTTGACCATGAGCACGGCCCGCGCCTGCCCCAGCGCCACGCTGTTGGCGGCGGTCTGGATGCCGAAGGTGGCGGACGAACACGCCACGTTCATGTCGAAGGCAAACCCCTGGATGCCCAGCGCCTGCTGCACTTCGATGGCAATGGCCGGGTAAGGGCGCTGCAAGTTGGAACAGGCGACGATGACCCCGTCCACGTCGGCAGCGCTGCGACCAGCGCGCTCCAGCGCCTGGCGCGCCGCCGCCACGGCCATTTCGCACAGCACCGACGGCTCGTCGTTGGAGCGTTCTGGCAGGCGCGGTTTCATGCGCTGCGGGTCGAGGATGCCGGCCTTGTCCATGACGAAGCGGCTCTTGATACCCGAGGCCTTTTCGATGAACGCCGCATCGGACAGCGGTGCGGCTTCGACCTCGCCACGCTCGATGGCCTGGGCGTTGTCCTGGTTGAACTGCTGCGACCAAGTATTGAAGGAGGCTACGAGTTCTTCGTTGGAGATGCTCTGGGCCGGGGTGTACAGGCCGGTGCCGCTGATCACGACATTATGCACGGTCGTTCCTCTGTTCTTGGGCCATCGCCACCCGGCGCTGGCTGGTAATACACTGATTTAGTGGCACTTTAGTACTAACTTTGCGACGAGGGCAGAGCCCACGCTTGACGGTAGCCCACCTCATGGATGCCATCACCCTGCAGGCGGTGAGTATGCAGGCGAAGCAGGGCTATGCGCAGTGGGCCGCCAAGCGGCCCGAAATTGTCTCAATAGTGCCACAACTGTGTGAGTTTAGCCTTCCACCTGGCTCCACTGCTTGCTCAATCGCTTATCGGAAATCGGCACCTTGGTGCCCAGCTGCTGGGCGAACAGCGACACGCGGTATTCCTCCAGCCACCAGCGGTACAGGGCCAGCTGCTCGTCGCGCTTGCCTTCCTGGGCATGCTTGTCGGCACGGGCCTTGTACTGCGCCCACAAGTTGGCCAGTTCGCCACTCCATACCCGGTCCTTCTGCACCTGCGAACCCAGCTTCTCCAGGCGCAGCTCGATGGCCTTGAGGTAGCGTGGCAGCTCCTTGAACCACAGCGCCGGCGTTTCACGCACAAAGCCCGGGTACACCAGGTTGCCCAACTGCTGCTTGATATCGTTCAGGGCCACGGCCTGGCTCAGGTCGATCTTGCCCTTGAAGCGTTTCTGCAACCCGTGCCACAGCTTCAGCACCTCGAGGGTCTGCCGCGCCAGGCGCTCGGCATGCTCGGCCCAGCTGCCCCGCTTGCGTTCGGCCAGCGCCGCCAGGGCCGCGCCTTCACGGGGCAGCACCGGCTCACCGTCGAGAATGCAACTGTCCAGGCTTGCCAGCAGAATGTCTTCGACCAGCGCGTCGACCCGGCCCATGTCGCGGTACAGCAGCCCCAGCTCGGTCAGCCCAGGCAGCTTGCCACGCAGGAACTTGGCCGGCTCGGCCAGCTGTTGCAGCAGCAGGCGCTGCAAGGCGCGGCGGTGCTGGAAGTCGGCTTCGGCCTGGGTCGAGAAGCGGCCTTCACGCACCGTGCCATTGTCCTCGACCAAGGCCGGGTAAACCGTCATCGACAGCCCCGCGATCTTTTGCTGTGCCGTGGGTTTCACTTCGCTGAAGGCCTTGGCCTGCACCGGCTGCTCGCTTTTGGCATCGCGTGGCACCGCCAGCGCTGCCTGGCTGGCGGCGGCGAACCGCGCGGTCAGCTCAGCCAGGTCACGCCCTTCGCCCAGGAATTTGCCCTGCCCGTCGACCACTTCGATGTTCATGCGCAGGTGGCCTTCGACCAGGCTGACCGATTCGTCCCAGGCCTCGTCGGGCACCCGCGCACCGGTCATGCGCAGCAGTTCATGGCCCAGGGCCTGGGGCAACGCGCCTTGACCGAAGGACATGCGGGCCAAGGCAGCCTTGACGAAGTCCGGCACCGGCACGAAGTTCTTGCGCAGGGCCTTGGGCAAGTTGCGAACCAGCGCCACGCACTTGGCTTCGAGCAGGCCGGGCACCAGCCACTCCAGGCGCTCGCCTGGCAGGCTCGGCAACAGGGGTGCCGGCACCCGAACGGTCACACCGTCACGGGGGTGATTGGGCTCGAAGTGGTAGGTCAAGGGCAGGCGCAGTTCGCCCACCTGCAAACTGTCGGGGTACTGCGCGGCAGTCACCTCGCTGGCCTCGCGTGCCAGCACGTCTTCCTCGCGCATGATCAGCAGGTTGGGGTCTTTCTGGCTGCCCATGCGGTACCAGCTGTCGAAAGTGGCCGTCTGGTGGATCTCGGCCGGCAGGCGCGCTTCGTAGAACGCATAGAGCGTTTCTTCGTCGGCCAGGATGTCGCGACGGCGGGCCTTGGCCTCGAGGGCGTCGAGCGCTTCGAGCAGGCGCTTGTTGGCCGTCAGGCACTTGGCCCGCGACTGGATCTCACCACCCACCAGGGCCTCACGAATGAACAGCTCGCGGGAGGTGGCCGGGTCGATAGGGCCAAAATGCACCGGCCTGCGGCCGACCAGGATCAACCCATACAGGGTGATCTGCTCATAGGCCACGACCTGCCCGCGCTTCTTCTCCCAATGGGGCTCAAAGTGGTTCTTCTTGATCAGGTGGCCGGCCAGCGGCTCGATCCAGTCCGGTTCGATACGCGCGACCACGCGGGCATAGAGCTTGGTGGTTTCCACCAGCTCGGCTGCCATGACCCACTGCGGGCGCTTGCGCCCGATACCCGATGACGGGTGCACCCAGAACCTGCGCTGCCGTGCGCCCTGGTAATCGCCATCTTCGGTCTTGTGGCCGATCTGGCTGAGCAGGCCGCTGAGCACGGCTTTGTGCAGCTTGGGGTAGTCGCACGGTTCCTTGTTGACCGTCAGTTGCAGCTCGCGGCAGATCAGCGCCAACTGGCGATGGGCGTCGCGCCACTCACGCAGGCGCAAGTAATTGAGGAACTGCTTGCGGCACCAGTTGCGCAAGGGGTTGGCCGTCAACGCCTGGCGCTGTTCCTCGAAACCTCGCCACAGGTTGACCAGTGCAGCGAAGTCCGAATCCACGTCCTTCCACTGCGCGTGGGCCTGGTCGGCGGCCTGCTGGCGCTCAGGGGGGCGTTCGCGTGGGTCCTGCACCGACAGGGCGCTGGTGACGATCAGCACTTCCTGCAGGCTGCCCAGGCGCGCGCCTTCGAGCAGCATACGGCCCAGGCGCGGGTCGATGGGCAGCCGAGCCAGCTGACGCCCGACCGGGGTCAGCTGATTTTCACGGTTGACCGCCGAGAGCTCTTGCAGCAGGTTGAAGCCGTCGCTGATCGCCTTGCCGTCTGGCGGCTCGATGAAGGGGAACGCGTCGATGGCGCCCAGGCGCAGGTGCAGCATTTGCAGGATGACGGCCGCCAGGTTGGTGCGCAGGATCTCGGGGTCGGTGAAAGCCGGTCGGCTGTTGAAGTCTTCTTCGCTGTACAGACGCACGCAGATGCCCGGCTCCACCCGTCCACAGCGGCCCTTGCGCTGGTTGGCGCTGGCCTGGGACACGGCTTCGATGGGCAGGCGCTGCACCTTGGCGCGGTAGCTGTAGCGGCTGATGCGCGCCGTGCCGGTATCGATCACATAGCGTATGCCGGGGACCGTCAGCGATGTTTCGGCCACGTTGGTGGCCAGCACCACGCGCCGCCCGGCATGGGGCTGGAATATCCGCTGCTGCTCAGCCGGCGACAGGCGCGCGTACAAGGGCAGGATTTCGGTATGGCGCAGCTGCGCCTTGCGCAGAATCTCGGCGGCATCGCGAATTTCGCGCTCACCGGGCAGGAAGATCAGCACATCGCCCGGGCCCTTGCCCTGGCCGCGCTCGTGCTGGGCCAATTCGTCGAGGGTGGCAAGGATAGCCTGATCGACGGTGAGGTCGTCCTCGATCGGGTTGCCTTCCTCGTCCTGTTCGCTGGTCAGCGGGCGGTACCAGGTTTCCACGGGGAAGGTACGGCCGGACACCTCGATGATGGGCGCATTGTCGAAATGCTTGGAAAACCGCTCCAGGTCGATGGTGGCCGAGGTGATGATGAGCTTGAGGTCGGGCCGCCGGTGCAACAGGGTCTTGAGGTAGCCGAGCAGGAAGTCGATGTTCAGGCTGCGTTCGTGTGCTTCGTCGACGATGATGGTGTCGTAGCGTTCCAGAAAGCGGTCGTGCTGGGTCTCGGCCAGCAGGATGCCGTCGGTCATGAGTTTGACCAGTGTGTTGGTATCGCTCTGGTCTTCGAAGCGCACCTGATAACCCACCAGGCCGCCCAGCGGTGTGCCAAGTTCCTCAGCCACCCGGGCGGCGACACTGCGCGCGGCGATCCGGCGTGGCTGGGTGTGGGCAATCAGGCCATGGCTGCCGCGGCCCAGTTCCAGGCAGATCTTGGGCAGCTGGGTGGTCTTGCCCGAGCCGGTTTCGCCGGCGATGACCAGCACCTGGTGTTCGGCCAGGGCTTTTTTGATCTCGTCGCGCTTGGCGGCGATGGGCAGGCTATCGTCGTAGCGCACCAATGGCACGCTCTGCTGGCGGGCGGTGACCTGGGCGCAGGACGCCTGCACCCGCTCTGCCCACTGCGCCAGCTTTGTCTCGTCGGGGCGCTTGCGCAGTTCATGCAACTGGCGCCGCAGACGGTGGCGGTCGGCGATCATGGCGTGGTCGAGGTTTTGCAGCAGTTTGTCGATGGCGTGGTCAGTCATTGGGCTTTTCGGTGATGCAGGTGGGCCTGCGGTGTAATCGGCATTCGAAAGAGGTGTGATTGTCGCAGATTTGGTTATTGCTTGCTGGGGGTGCTTGAAAGGTTGGGCTGGCGGGTCGGTTTGAGGGTTCAGTTTCTCTCGGCGGGGCTGGAGCAGGCGGGTGCGCAGGTGATGGGCGGCGACTTGGGTGGGGGCAGGGATTTGCGAACTGGCTGAGGTCGCCTGAACCGCTTTGCGCCCATCGCGGCGAGCGTGTCAGTGTTGTTGTGTGCGGGCCGGTAGCGGCCTGTCGTCAGGCAGGCCCTCATTTTCACCACGTTGGCCGGGTGAGCCGACCCCCGAACAAAACCGCTCGAACGCTTAAGGCTCGAACGGCTTCATTGCAGGGATCACCGCACAGGCAATTTACTTGCCCGTCCACTCCTTCACTCGCTCTGGGTGCTTGGCCACCCAGTCCTTGGCGGCCGCCTCGGGCTTGGCGCCTTCCTGGATAGCCAGCATCACCTCGCCGATCTCATCCTTGGACTGCCAGCTGAACTTCTTCAGGAACTCGGCCACTTCCGGGGCCTTGGTGGCCAGCTCCTTGCTGCCGATGCTGTTGACGGTCTCAGCAGCGCCATACACGCCTTTGGGGTCTTCGAGGAACTTGAGTTTCCATTTGGCGAACATCCAGTGCGGGACCCAGCCAGTCACGGCGATGGACTGCTGCTTGGCGTAGGCACGGCCCAGCTCGGCGGTCATCGCAGCACCGGAACTTGCCTGCAGCTTGTAGCCGGTCAGGTCGTAGTCCTTGATCGCCTGATCGGTCTTGATCATGACACCGGAACCCGCATCGATGCCGACGATTTTCTGCTTGAACGAGGAATCGGTCTTCAGGTCAGCGATGCTCACCGCCTTGACGTACTCAGGCACGATCAGGCCAATCTTGGCATCCTTGAAGTTAGCGCCGTAGTCGACCACGTTGTCCTTGTTCTTGGCCCAGTACTCACCATGGGTCACCGGCAGCCATGCCGACAGCATGGCATCGAGCTTACCGGTGGCCACGCCCTGCCACATGATGCCCGTGGCCACGGCTTGCAGCTTCACATCGTAGCCAAGCTTCTGCTTGATCACCTCGGCGGCCACGTTGGTGGTAGCCACACTGTCTGCCCACCCATCCACGTAACCAATGCTGACTTCTTTGGCCATGGCCTGTGCGCCGCTCAAGGCCAGTGCCAGGGCGGTACCCACGCCCAGGAAACGACGCATTTTTGTTGAAGTAGCCATCAAAGCATTCCCTCGTCAGGTCTCGGAGATTCCATCATCTGCCTGCAACCAAGCCAGACCTGATCCAAGTACGACGCCCAGGCGCTCATACGCGACAGCACTGTGCCATTAGCGGCAGCGGCAGGGACCTGCCTGCGCGATCCTTGCATGCCAAAGGTTTGGCGCCGGGCTACTATTGACCCTTTTGCCCCCGACGATGGACCGCCCGATGCCCAGTTCCCCCCGCCTGCTGACATGTCTATATACCCTTGCCTGCCTGATCGGTCTGCTCGGGCTCGGTGGGCTCTGGTACGGGCTGGGCAGACCGGTGGACCTGCCCGACGCCGCCAATGCCACGCACAAGCTGCAGTGCGCATCCTATACCCCGTTCGACAAAGACCAGTCGCCCTACGACCAACCCATGCAACTGCGCCCGGCGCGCATGGACGCCGACCTGGCCCTGCTCGCTGAGCGATTCCGGTGCATCCGCACCTATTCCATGAGCGGTCTTGAGGCTATCCCGGCGCTGGCGCGCAAGCATGGCCTGAAGGTGATGCTCGGGGCCTGGGTCAATGCCCACCCGGCCGATACCGACCGGGAAGTCGCGCTGCTGATCGCCGCCGCCAACGCCAACCCCGATGTGGTCAGCGCCGTCATCGTGGGTAACGAGACCTTGCTGCGCAAGGAAGTCACCGGCAAACGACTGGCCGAATTGATTACGCGGGTCAAGCGTCAGGTAAGCGTGCCGGTCACCTATGCCGATGTGTGGGAGTTCTGGCTGCAGCACCCTGAGATCGCGCCTGAAGTGGACTTTCTTACCATTCACTTGCTGCCGTATTGGGAAGACGAGCCACGGGGCATCGACGATGCGCTGGCCCATGTCGCCGACATACGCCGGCAGTTCGGCGAGCGCTTCGCGCCCAAGGACATCCTGATCGGTGAAACCGGCTGGCCCAGCGAAGGCCGACAGCGTGAAACCGCCCTGCCCAGCCGGGTCAACGAGGCGCGCTTCATTCGCGGCTTCGTCGCCATGGCCGAGCACAATGGATGGCGCTATAACCTGATCGAAGCTTTCGACCAGCCCTGGAAACGCGCCAACGAAGGTGCCGTGGGTGGGTATTGGGGCCTATACGATGCCGATCGACAGGACAAGGGCATCCTCGAAGGGCCCGTCAGCAACTTGCCCGACTGGCCCACTTGGTGGCTGGGGTGCGCAGCGCTGGCAGCGCTGATGCTGTGCATGGCCGGGCGACCCCGCACACGCACAGGCGCGTGGGCCATGCCGCTGCTGGCCATGTTCGGTGCGGCGTGTCTGGGCCTGTGGGGCGAGTTGATGCGCAGCCACGCCCGTTTCGCCCCGGAGTGGGTGTGGGCAGGGCTGTTGGCGGGGTTGAACGTGCTGGTACTGGCCCGGGCACTGCTGCATCTGGCCCAGCCGCCAGGCGTGCGCGGGCGCTGGTCTGACTGGCTGCAAAAGCGGGCCGGCGGGTTGCTGCTGCTGGCCGGCTTTGCAGGCGCCGTGAGCACATTGGCAATGGTGTTCGACCCCCGCTACCGCAGTTTTCCCAGCGCAGCGTTGGCCTTGCCAGCCCTAGTGTTCGTGCTGTGGCCCGTGCTGACACGGCGGCGGGAGGCTACCTTGCTGGCAGGCATCATCGGCCTTGGCATGCTGCCGCAGCTATTCATCGAAGGGCTGAACAGCGGACAGGCCTGGCGCTGGGCAGCCGTGAGCGCGCTGATGACTGCTGCCCTGTGGCGCAGCCTGAGACTCGGCCGCGCCTGATACCTCTTTCTGTCAGCGTCACGGAGCGCCCCCTGGCGGGCGCTCATTTACCTGACCACACGCAGCCCCGCCAGCACCAATGCGAATACGGCGATGCTCGCGGTATACAGCACCAATGCTGGCACTGCGAACAGCAGGGCAATGCCGGCCAGCCATGTACCGGTCCGCCCCTGTAGCAGCCAGCCGAGCGCTGCCAGTGCCAGCCCGGTCCAGGCCAGGACCTGGTGGTGAATACCCAACCCCAGCACTGCCCGTACCTCGCACTGCCAATAGGCGGCTGGCTCCGTGCACAACCCCACCCACTGCCCGTCCTCCATCAGTCCGTAGCGCACGCCATAGCTGGCAGCGAGCCAGAGCCCGACGAACATCAGCAACAAAGCGCCAGGCAGCCTGCGATTCATTGACTTTTCCCACTTGATCGATCGAAAAATCAATAATCGCTTACATCACGGTCTAAGGCAAAATACCTGCCTGCAACTGGTTTCAGATAACAGGCACACCAAAGGCCATCACGCCCGGCAACTTTGCCACGGCCATCGTGGTCTTAGCTTGCACACGCGCCACCTTGCGTTCTTTTGGGGGATTACATGCTTCTTTCTTTGCGCCTCGCTGCCGTTCTTGGCAGCCTGCTCATGGCTGTGGCCGCTTCTGCGCGGGATATCGACGCCGCGAGCTATGGCTACCCCCTGACCAACCCGTTCGAGGCGACCATCGCCACGACGCCGCCGGACCAGCGCCCGATGCTGCCCAGCGATGACGAGATCGACCAGTCCGACTACAGCCTCACCTTGCGCCCCGAGCGTGAATTCACGCTGCCGGACAACTTCTGGGCGGTCAAGAAACTCAAGTACCGCATGGCCCAGCAGGACCACGCCGCCCCGTTGATCTTCATCATTGCCGGCACCGGTGCCTCCTATAGCAGCAGCATCAACGAATACCTGAAAAAGCTGTACTACAAGGCCGGCTTCCACGTGGTGCAGCTGTCCTCGCCCACCAGCTACGATTTCATCAGCGCAGCGTCGCGCTTCGCCACACCCGGCATCAGCCAGGATGACGCCGAAGACATGTACCGGGTCATGCAATCGGTCCGCGCCCAGCACCCTCGCCTGCCCGTGACCGAGTTCTACCTGACCGGCTATAGCCTGGGCGCCCTCGATGCGGCCTTCGTCAGCCACCTGGATGAAACCCGGCGCAGCTTCAACTTCAAGCGTGTGCTGCTGCTCAACCCACCCGTGAACCTCTACACCTCGATCAACAACCTGGACAAGCTGGTGCAGACCCAGGTCAAGGGGATCGACCGGAGCACCACGTTCTATGAGCTGATGCTGGAAAAACTCACGCGCTACTTCCAGGAAAAGGGCTTCATCGACCTCAACGAAGCGCTCTTGTACGATTTCCAGCAGTCGCGCCAGCACTTGTCCAACGAACAGATGGCCATGCTCATCGGCACCTCGTTCCGTTTCTCGGCCGCCGATATCGCCTTCACTTCCGATCTGATCAACCGTCGCGGCCTGATCACCCCACCGAAGGTGAAGATCACCGAAGGCACGAGCCTGACGCCCTACTTCAAGCGTGCCTTGCAGTGCGATTTCGATTGCTACATGACCGAACAGGTCATCCCGATGTGGCGTGCCCGCACCGGTGGGGGCACCATCCTGGAGCTGACCAATCAGGTGAGCCTGTACGCGCTGGCCGACTACTTGCAAAACAGCCCCAAGATCGCCGTGATGCACAATGCCGACGACGTTATTCTCGGCCCAGGCGATATCGGGTTCCTGCGCAAGGTGTTCGGTGATCGCCTGACCCTTTATCCCCATGGTGGCCATTGCGGCAACATCAACTACCGCGTCAACAGTGACGCCATGCTGGAGTTCTTCCGTGGTTAACAAACTGCTCTTTGCCACGGCCCTGCTTGCCGCAGGCCATACCCTGGCCGCCGAGACCGCACCCAGAGCCAGCGTCGTCGAGGCTGATCCGCAGGTGATCGGCACCGCCCCGCTGGCCCCGGAAGCCGACGGCTTCCTCGACCCGTTGCGCGAGTTGAAATTCAACCCGGGCCTGGACCAACGTGAATTCGAGCGCTCTACCCTCGAAGCGCTGAACGTCTACGACCCGCTCGAGTCGATGAATCGCCGCATCTATCATTTCAACTACCGCCTGGACCAATGGGTGCTGCTGCCGCTGGTCAATGGCTACCAGTACGTCACCCCGCGTTTTCTGCGCAGTGGGGTGACCAACTTCTTCAACAACCTGGGGGATGTGCCCAACCTGTTCAACAGCGTGCTGCAGCTCAAGGCCAAACGCTCGGCCGAGATCACGGCACGGCTGATGTTCAACACGATCATCGGGGTAGGCGGTTTATGGGACCCGGCGACCAAGATGGGCCTGCCGCGCCAGAGCGAGGATTTCGGCCAGACCCTGGGCTTCTATGGCGTGCCGGCAGGCCCTTACCTGATGCTGCCGCTGTTAGGCCCTTCGAACCTGCGCGACACCGCGGGGCTGGTGGTGGATTATTCCGGCGAGCAGGCGATCAATTACCTGGACATGGCCAAGGTCAGCCGCGAGCATCCGGAATTCTTCGGCCTGCGGGTCATCGACAAGCGCTACACCACCAACTTCCGCTACGGGCAGATGAACTCACCGTTCGAGTATGAAAAGGTGCGCTACGTCTATACCCAGTCGCGCAAGCTGCAGATCGCCGAGTAATCTGGCAGCGCCACTGCCGTCACGGCAGCGGCGCGGTCGCTTTCAACGCCTTTTCTTTTCGTACAGCCTTGGGGCCCCGTCCGGTCGGGACTTGAACCGGCGGTGGGCCCACAGGTACTGCTCGGGGCATTCGCGCAGCACCTGCTCTACCCACTGATTGATCCGCAGGCAATCAGCCTCTTCGCTCTCACCGGGGAAATCGCTCAACGGGGGATGAATCACCAACCGATAGCCGCTGCCGTCTTCGAGTCGCTTCTGCGTGAACGGAATGACCTGGGCGCGGCCCAAGCGCGCAAACTTGGTGGTGGCCGTGACCGTGGCTGCCGGGATCCCGAACAAAGGCACGAACAGGCTTTGCTTGGCGCCGTAGTCCTGGTCGGGCGCGTACCAGATCGCGCGGCCGGCGCGCAGCAGCTTGAGCATGCCCCTGACATCCTCGCGCTCGACGGCCAGTGAGTCCAGGTTGTGCCGTTCGCGTCCGCTGCGCTGGATGAAATCGAACAGGGCATTGCCATGCTCGCGGTACATGCCGTCGATGGTGTGACGCTGGCCGAGCAAGGCCGCGCCGATTTCCAGGGTAGTGAAGTGCACCGCCATCAGGATCGCCCCCTGCCCCGCCTGCTGGGCGGCCTGCAAGTGCTCGAGCCCCTCGACATGCGCCAGGCGCGCCAACCGCGCCTTGGGCCACCACCAGCTAATGGCCATTTCGAAGAAGGCGATGCCAGTCGAGGCGAAGTTGGCCTTGAGCAGGCGCTGCCGTTCGTCCGCCGACCGTTCGGGGAAGCACAGTTCCAGGTTGCGCGCGGCGATACGCCTGCGCTCACCTGCAAAGCGGTACATGATCGCGCCTAACGCCGCACCCAGTTTGAGCAGTACACGGTAGGGCAACTGCACCACCAGCCACAGCAGCCCCAGACCCAGCCACAGGCCCCAGAACTTGGGATGAAGGAAATAGGGACGAAAACGCGGGCGATCCATTGAAGCTTCCAGCAAGACATGGGCCGCGCATTCTACAACGGATCGGCTCATGTTGCGGGCAACCGGTCTTATCGTTATAAGTCAGGGCACTTTTTCCGCAACAAGCCGTCTATGCAGACCATGAGCCCAAACCACACCTCCGACACCCCCTCCGTGTTCCAGCTCAAGGGCAGCATGCTTGCCATTACCGTTCTGGAACTGGCGCGCAATGACCTTGAAGCCCTTGATCGCCAGTTGGCGGCCAAAGTGGCCCAGGCGCCGAACTTCTTCAGCAATACGCCGTTGGTGCTGGCGCTGGACAAGCTGCCGGCCGGCGAAGGTGCGATCGACCTGCCTGGCTTGATGCGCATTTGCCGCCACCATGGCCTGCGGACCCTGGCCATCCGCGCCAACCGCATCGAAGACATAGCCGCGGCCATCGCCATCGATCTGCCGGTGCTGCCCCCGTCCGGCGCCCGCGAGCGGCCACTGGAACCCGAGCCCGAGGCCAAGAAGCCCGAGCCGGCCCCTGCTCCGCCACCGGTGCTCGAACCCGAGGTACGCGCCACGCGCATCATCACCGCCCCGGTACGTGGCGGCCAGCAGATCTACGCCCAAGGGGGGGACCTGGTGGTCACCGCTTCGGTCAGCCCGGGTGCGGAACTTCTTGCCGATGGCAACATCCATGTGTACGGCGCCATGCGCGGCCGTGCCCTGGCAGGTATCAAGGGTAATACCAAGGCGCGTATCTTCTGCCAGCAGATGACCGCTGAAATGGTCTCCATTGCCGGCCAGTACAAAGTGTGCGAGGACTTGCGCCGCGATCCGTTATGGGGCGCGGGCGTACAAGTCAGCCTGTCTGGCGACGTGTTGAACATCACCCGTCTTTAACGGATACTTGCCAGCATTTTTAGAGCAACTTTTTTATCGTTGCCGTTATTTCAGTTATTTGCAGGGACTTGCGTCCCGATCATTTTAGGGGTGAAACACCTTGGCCAAGATTCTCGTGGTTACTTCCGGCAAAGGGGGTGTGGGCAAGACCACCACCAGCGCCGCCATCGGTACCGGCCTCGCACTGCGTGGCCACAAGACGGTCATCGTCGACTTCGACGTGGGCCTGCGTAACCTCGACCTGATCATGGGCTGCGAACGCCGCGTGGTGTACGACTTCGTCAACGTGGTCAATGGCGAAGCCAACCTGCAACAAGCCCTGATCAAGGACAAGCGCCTGGAAAACCTGTACGTGCTGGCGGCCAGCCAGACCCGTGACAAGGACGCCCTCACCCAGGAAGGCGTCGAGAAGGTCCTGATGGACCTGAAGGAGCAGTTCGAATACGTGATCTGCGACTCGCCGGCCGGTATCGAGAAAGGTGCCCACCTGGCCATGTACTTCGCCGACGAGGCCATCGTGGTCACCAACCCCGAAGTGTCTTCGGTTCGTGACTCCGACCGCATGCTCGGCATTCTGTCGAGCAAGTCGCGCCGCTCGGAAAACGGCGAAGAGCCGATCAGGGAGCACCTGCTGATCACCCGCTACCACCCCGAGCGCGTCGTCAAGGGCGAAATGCTGAGCGTGGCCGACGTGGAAGAGATTCTCTCAATCAAGCTCAAGGGCGTGATTCCCGAATCGCAGGCGGTGCTCAAGGCATCCAACCAGGGTATCCCGGTCATTCTCGATGACCAGAGCGATGCCGGCCAGGCGTACAGTGACGCAGTCGACCGCCTGCTGGGCAAAGAGAAGCCGATGCGCTTCATCGATGTACAGAAGAAGGGATTCTTCGAGCGCATTTTCGGGAGCAAATAAACCATGAACCTTTTTGACTTCTTTCGTGGCAGACAGAAACAGACCAGCGCGTCGGTGGCGAAAGAGCGTCTACAGATCATCGTGGCGCACGAGCGCGGACAACGCAGCGAACCGGACTATCTGCCCGAGTTGCAGAAGGAACTGCTGGAAGTGATTCGCAAGTATGTGAACATCGGCAATGACGATGTGCACATCGAGCTGGAAAACCAGGGCAGCTGCTCCATTCTTGAGCTGAACATCACCCTGCCGGATCGCTGATCTGGCACAGAGCCGGGGCTGCGCTGCAGCCCATTCGCGGCACCAGGCCGCTCCGACAAGGGATCGCACTCCCCTGTCGGAGCGGCCTTGCCGCATATGGGGTGCAGCACCGCCCCGCTTTTTCTCCTGATTCAACAGAGACCACGCAATGCCGCTGTCGACCATTCAGATCCTTCACGAAGACGCCGCCATCCTGGTGATCAACAAGCCGACGCTGCTGCTGTCGGTCCCTGGCCGGGCTGAAGACAACAAGGATTGCCTGATCACCCGTCTCCAGGAAAACGGCTATCCCGACGCGCTGATCGTGCATCGTCTGGACTGGGAGACGTCGGGCATCATCCTGCTGGCCCGTGATGCCGACAGCCACCGCGAGCTGTCGCGCCAGTTCCATGACCGGGAAACCGAGAAGGCCTACACCGCCCTGTGTTGGGGGCAGCCGGCACTGGACAGCGGCAGCATCGACCTGCCACTGCGGTATGACCCACCCACCAAGCCACGCCACGTCGTGGACCATGAACAAGGCAAGCATGCGCTGACGTTCTGGCGGGTGGTGGAACGTTGCGGCGAGTACTGCCGTGTGGAGCTGACGCCCATCACAGGGCGCTCGCATCAACTGCGTGTGCACATGTTATCGATCGGCCACCCACTGCTGGGTGATCGGCTGTATGCCAACCCTCAGGCCTTGGCCGCCCACGAGCGGCTGTGCCTGCATGCATCGATGCTCAGCTTTACCCACCCGGTGTCCGGTGAACGCCTCAAATTCGAGTGCCCGGCGCCGTTTTGATCGGGCATGGCTGTGTCTTCACAGTCCATTAAGGCTGTCGGCGCTGCCCTGACAAGCTGTGTTGCGGGCTGAGGCGCTGGGGCCGGTGTGCGGCCTGTAGCCATCCAGCCAAGTGCGCAACCCACAGCCCGACACCGCTCGGCGACTCAATACGCTAAACTCGCGCCACTGCTGTCTGGAGTGAACTATGCGCGATGTACTCAATGCAGGCCTGATCGATTTTCTCAAGGCCTCCCCTACTCCCTTCCACGCCACCGCCAGCCTGGCCCTGCGCCTGGAGGCCGCTGGCTACCAGCGCCTGGACGAGCGCGAGAGCTGGTCCGTCGTGTCGGGCGGGCGCTATTACGTCACCCGTAACGATTCCTCGATCATCGCGATCAAGATGGGCAGGCAGGCACCGCTGCTCAACGGCATCCGCATGGTCGGCGCCCACACCGACAGCCCCTGCCTGCGGGTCAAGCCGCAACCGGAACTGCAGCGCCAGGGCTTCTTGCAGCTGGGCGTGGAGGTGTATGGCGGGGCCCTGCTGGCGCCGTGGTTCGACCGCGACCTGTCGCTGGCGGGCCGGGTCACCTACCGCCGTGACGGCAAGGTGGAAAGCCAGCTTGTCGACTTCAAGCTGCCGATCGCGGTCATCCCCAACCTGGCCATCCACCTCAACCGTACCGCCAACGATGGCTGGCATATCAACCCGCAGACCGAACTGCCACCGATCCTGGCGCAAGTGGCCGGTGACGAGCGCATCGACTTTCGCGCCCTGCTGACCGAACAACTGGCGCGCGAGCACCAACTCAACGCCGACGTGGTGCTGGACTACGAGCTGAGCTTCTACGATACCCAGGACGCTGCGCAGATCGGGCTCAATGGCGACTTCATTGCCGGTGCCCGCCTGGACAACCTGCTGTCGTGCTACGCCGGGCTGCAAGCCCTGCTGGCCGCCGACAGCGATGAAACCTGCATCCTGGTGTGCAATGACCACGAGGAAGTCGGCAGCAGCTCGGCCTGCGGCGCAGACGGGCCGATGCTCGAGCAGACCCTGCAGCGCCTGTTGCCCGACGGCGACGCCTACGTGCGCACCATCCAGCGCTCGTTGATGGTTTCGGCCGACAATGCCCATGGCGTGCACCCGAACTACGCCGACAAGCACGACGGCAACCATGGCCCGAAACTCAACGCAGGGCCGGTGATCAAGGTGAACAACAACCAGCGCTACGCCACCAACAGCGAAACCGCCGGCTTCTTCCGCCACTTGTGCATGGCCGAGGAAGTACCGGTGCAGAGCTTCGTGGTACGCAGCGACATGGGTTGCGGCTCGACCATCGGGCCCATTGCGGCCAGCCACCTTGGCGTGCGGACGGTCGACATCGGGCTGCCGACCTTTGCCATGCACTCCATTCGCGAGCTGTGCGGCAGCCATGACCTGGCGCACCTGGTGAAGGTCCTGACAGCGTTCTACCGCAGTCACGACCTGCCGTGAGCCACGCAGAGCGCCGGGGTGCTACACACCCGGCGCCAACAGACCGCACTGCTGCACATGGCCGACACGTTCGCCTCAGGCAGGCCGGGCCGGGGGTTAGCGACTATGCTAATGGCATGTCTCACTGCAAAGGACTGTCGCCATGTCACCCTTCCTGGCCCTGCTGATTCCCGTCTGCACATCCCTGCTGCTGCTCACCCTCGGGTTCGGGCTGCGCGAGCGCGATGTTGGCGTGCTGATGATGTGGGCAGGCACCCTGGGCATCTTCGGCCTGACCTGCTGGAAGATCCTGGAGAAACTGCCGTCATAAACCTCTACACTCGGGCAATCGTTTGACCTGAGGTAGATCTGCCCGTGCCTGCCCTTCTGCGTTACCTGCTTGTCCTGCTGTTGCTGTCCATCGGCCCTGTACACGCAGCAGGCCTGCCCGGCCTTCTCGGTTCCAGTGCCCCCGCCCAGCCCGAGGCTTCCGAGCCGCTGGGCAAATCACTGGACGAGGTGATCAAGAGCCTTGAGAACGACCAGCAGCGTGCCAAGCTCCTGGCCGACTTGAAAAAGCTGCGCGACGCCACGCAGAAGTCACAACCGAGCGTTGAGCAAGGTGTGCTCGGCTTGATCGGTGGCGCCCTGCACGATTTCGAAAAGCAGTTCACCGGCGAGGCCAACCCGTTCCAGCGCTGGGGCATGGAAATCGACCAGGCCCAGGAAGAACTGGCGGCCTTGATGGTGCCGGTTCACCAATGGCCCGCGATCCTGTTCGGCTTTGCAGCAGTGATTGCGGTGTGGAGCGTGCTGGCATTCGCCTTCAACTGGGTGGGCCATCGGGTTCGCCTGCGGTTCGGCCTGAGCGAAGAACTGCCCCAACATCCCCGCACCTGGGACTTGGTCCGCTTCGCCCTGCGCAAGCTAGGCCCGTGGTTGGTTGCGCTGGTGTTCACGGTGTACCTGAGCTTCGTACTGCCCCCGTCGCTGGGTAAATCGCTGGCCATGGTGCTGGCGTATGCCCTGGTGGTGGGCACCTGCTTCTCGGCCATCTGCGTGATCGCGTTTTCCCTGCTGGACGGCCCACACCGCCACCGGGCATTGCACATACTGCGCCACCGTGCATTCCGGCCCCTGTGGCTGATCGGCAGCTTTGCCGCCTTCGGCGAGGCTATGAGCGACCCGCGCCTCACCGCTGCGCTGGGCATACACTTGGCCCATGGGGTGGCCACCTTGGCCAACGTCGTCGCCGCGGTGTGCACTGGCCTGTTCATCCTGCGTTTTCGCCGGCCCATCGCCCACCTGATCCGCAACCAACCCCTGTCGCGCCGCCTGACCCGACGAACCCTGAGCGACACCATCGAGATCCTGGGCAGTTTCTGGTTCATTCCGGCGCTGATTCTGGTGGCCATCTCCCTATTCGCCACTTTCGTCTCGGCCGGTGACACCAGTACCGCGCTTCGCCAGTCACTGATGTGCACGGTGCTGGTCGTGGTGTGCATGGTGCTCAATGGCCTGGTGCGCCGCCACGCCGCCAACCCCAAGCGCGCCGGCAAACGCCATGCGGTGTATGCCGAGCGGCTGCGCAACTTTGGCTACTTGCTGGTGCACCTGTTCATCTGGCTGGTGTTCATCGAACTGGGTCTTCGGGTATGGGGGCTGTCGATGATCAGCTTCGCCGAAGGCGACGGGCATGACATCAGCCTGCGCCTGATGGGCCTGGCAGGCACGCTGATCGTCGCCTGGCTGGTATGGATCCTGGCCGACACGGCGGTGCACCATGCGCTGGTCCGCTCGCGCCGCGGCATGGCCAACGCCCGGGCGCAGACCATGATGCCGTTGATCCGCAACGTGATGTTCGTGTTCATCTTCATCATCGCGGTGATCGTGGCCCTGGCCAACATGGGCATGAACGTGACGCCGCTGCTGGCCGGTGCCGGTGTCATCGGCCTGGCGATCGGCTTCGGTGCCCAGTCACTGGTGGCCGACCTGATCACCGGGCTGTTCATCATCATCGAGGACTCCCTGGCCATCGACGACTACGTGGATGTGGGCGGCCACCTGGGTACGGTGGAAGGCCTGACCATCCGCACCGTGCGCCTGCGGGACATCGATGGCATCGTGCACACCATTCCATTCAGCGAAATCAAGAGCATCAAGAACTACTCCCGCGAATTCGGCTATGCGATCTTCCGCGTGGCGATCCCCTACAACATGAACATCGACCAGGCGATCACGCTGGTGCGCGAGGTCGGTCAGAAGCTGCGCAGCGATCCGCTGATGCGGCGCAACATCTGGTCGCCACTGGAGCTGCAAGGGGTGGAGAGCTTCGAGTCGGGGTCAGCAGTGTTGCGCGCCCGCTTCAAGACGGCGCCGATCAAGCAGTGGGAAGTGTCGCGGGCTTTCAACCTGGCACTCAAGCGCCAGCTCGACGAAGCCGGCTTGGACCTGGCAACGCCCAGGCTGTCGGTGCAAGTGGTAACGGCCGGCGCAGGCGCCCTGACACAAGCCGAGGCGTCCAGTTGAAGTCGATTGGCCACGGATCGTGGCCACGCCGGCGCCCCCCGGGAGGCCGCCCGGCTAGCCCGCCTGTGCCCTGATACAAATGGCGTCATGGCGCCAGTATTCCAGGTCGCAGTCGATCAGCTGCCCATGCTGGTCGCTGTTGACGCGGGTGATCTGCAGCCCCGGGCTGCCCGCTGACACCCTCAACGCTCCGGCCGCCTGCACGGGCAATGCGGTGGGCAAGATCTCGAAGCACACCTGCCCGTAGTGCAGACCGTATTGGCGCTCATAGATTTCAGTCAATGACTGCGCCAGGTCGTGTTCGAGGATGGCCGGGAAGTAACGCGGGTTGAGGTAGTGCTCGGCGTACAGCACCGCCCTGCCGTCGATACGCCTGAGCCTGCAGATGCGCACCACACTGGACAACGCCGGTAGTTGCAGCCGCGCGCAGATGGCCGCCGAAGCCGGCTGCAGCCGAGCCGACAGCAGCTCGGTACTGGCGGCTCGCCCCTGCTCACGCACCATTGCATGGAAGTGGCTGCGCGCGATGAGGTCATAGCTCAAGCGCTCGGGGGCGACGAACCAGCCACGCCGCTCTTCGCGATAGATCAAGCCCCTTGCCTCCAACTGCACCAACGCCTCGCGCAGGGTGATGCGCGTGGTGGCGAAGAGTTCGCTGAGCCGGCGCTCGGCGGGCAGCTTGCCGCCCGGCGCCAACAGGCCGTGCTCGATCTGCTCCTCAAGGGCGTTACAGATGGCTGTTACCGCGCGCGGTGGCATTGGCTGCATCAAAGGTTACCTATCTGGACTAGGCCAGCCCCACGACAGGGCACCGGGCACTGGGTGCAAGCCTAGGCAGGGCTGATGAACATCCCGTGACAAGCCTGCCCGGCTAGCGCTGCCAGAAACGGGCCAGGCCTTGTGAGGACAGGCTCGCAGGTGGTCTACGCTGTATTGCCAGAAGCCGCGATCAGGCAGCAAAACCTGGGGCTACATCAAATTGTCACGCTACCGGCCTACCTTGGCTCAAGGTTTGCTGACCTAGACCAAGGCTGCAGACAACGGCTTCATACATAACAGCGTTCGGTCGATGCACCCACCCAAGGAGCTACGGATGAAAAAGTTGTTCATGGCGTTACTGCTCGGTTCGGCAATCGCGTTCTGCACGTCGGCCATGGCCGCCGATGACCTCAAGGCACTGGAGGATGCCGCCCGCAAGGAAGGCACGGTCAATAGCGTGGGCATGCCCGATGCCTGGGCCAACTGGAAGGACACCTGGCAGGACCTGGCCAGCAAATATGGGCTCAAGCACAGTGACACCGACATGAGTTCGGCCCAGGAAATCGCCAAGTTCGAGGCGGAAAAAGACAATGCCAGTGCCGACATCGGCGACGTGGGCGCAGCGTTCGGGCCCATTGCCATTGCCAAGGGCGTAAGCCAGCCGTACAAGCCAAGCACCTGGGACCAGGTGCCAGAGTGGGCCAAGGACAAGGATGGCCATTGGGCGCTGGCCTACACCGGCACCATCGCGTTCATCATCAATAAGGATCTGGTCAAGGAATCAGAGCGGCCCAAGACCTGGCACGACCTGGAACGCGGCAAGTACAAGGTGGCCATCGGTGATGTCGGCACCGCCGCCCAGGCCGCCAACGGCGTGCTGGCCGCCGCCATCGCCTACAAGGGCGATGAGAGCAACGTGGCCCCAGGCCTGCAACTGTTCACCAAGCTGGCCCAGCAAAAACGCCTATCCCTGGCCAACCCGACCATCCAGACCCTGGAAAAGGGCGAGGTGGAAGTGGGCGTGGTCTGGGACTTCAATGGCTTGAGCTACCGCGATCAGATCGACCCCAAGCGCTTTGAAGTGCTGATCCCATCGGACGGCTCGATCACCTCGGGCTACACCACCATCATCAACAAGTACGCCAAGCACCCCAATGCAGCGAAGCTGACGCGTGAATACATCTTCAGCGATGCCGGGCAGATCAACCTGGCCAAGGGGCACGCACGCCCGATTCGCGCCGAGCACCTGAAGTTGCCAGAGGATGTGCAGGCCAAATTGCTGCCCAACGAGCAATACGCGCCTGCGCAACCGATCAAGAATGCCGAAGTGTGGGAAGCGACCTCCAAGAAGCTGCCGCAGATGTGGCAAGAGCAGGTAATCATCGAAATGGAATGAAGCAGGCAGGTTGGCCTGCCAACTGCCACGCGGGTCGTCCTGCCTGCGTGGCAGCCCTAGCGAGCCGGCGTCGCGCCAGCAGTAACCCCCTGGCGCGGCGCCGCGTACTGCAAGCGCCCTCTCCCCGATGTTTTTGCGGAGTCATCAATGAGCCACAACGTCATCCTGGTGCTGTTGGACGGGCTGAACTATCAGGTTGCCCACCACGCCATGGGCCATTTGCACGCCTATGTCGAGGCCGACCGCGCCGCGCTTTACCGCATGGAGTGCGAACTGCCGTCGCTGTCCCGCCCGCTGTACGAGTGCATTCTTACAGGTGTTCCCCCTATCGACAGCGGCATCGTGCATAACAACGTCAACCGGCTTTCCAACCAGCGCAGCGTGTTCCACTACGCCCGCGAGGCCAACCTGGGCACGGCAGCCGCGGCCTATCACTGGATGAGCGAGCTGTACAACCGCTCGCCTTTCGACCCCCAGCGTGACCGGCATACCCACGCCCCCAAGTTGCCCATCCAGCATGGGTTGTTCTACTGGGACGATCGCTACCCCGATTCACACCTGCTGGCCGACGGCGAATACCTGCGCCGGCGCCATGCGCCCAATTTTCTGCTGGTGCACCCGATGAGCATCGACGATGTGGGCCACCACCATGGGCTGGACAGCAGCCAATACCGCAACGCTGCCCGCAGCGCAGATATCCTGCTGGCCGACTACCTGCCCAAGTGGCTCGACGAGGGCTACCAGGTGCTGGTGACCGCCGACCATGGCATGAACAACGACCGCTCGCACAACGGGCTGCTGGCCGAAGAGCGCGAAGTGCCCTTGTTCGTGTTCGGCGCAGCCTTCAGCCTCGACCCTTCGGCCAAGCCGCTGCAGACCGACCTGTGCGGGACCATCTGCGAGTTGCTCGGCGCCGCTCACGACAAATCGGTCTGCCGGGAGTTGCTCAAATGAGCCAGTCGCCCCGTGGTCGGTACCTGGCGTTGTTGTGCCTGGTGCCCTTCGCTGTCGTTTTCGTGGTCTTCCAGATTGCCCCGCTGGCCTGGGTGGCGCTGAGCAGCCTGCAGTCGGAGGCAGGTTGGGGCATGGACAATTTCAGCAAGGTGTTCGCCTCCAAGTTCTACCTGCAAGCCCTGCAACGCAGCCTGGAGATCAGCTTCTGGTCCAGCCTGTTCGGCATCATCATCGCGACCCTGGGCGCCTATTCGCTGCGTCAGGTGGACTCACGGCTGCGCGACTTCGTCAGCGCCTTTGCCAACATGACCAGCAATTTTGCCGGCGTGCCGCTGGCGTTCGCGTTCATCATCCTGCTCGGTTTCAACGGCGCATTGACCCTGTTGCTCAAGCAGATGGGCCTGCTGGAAGACTTCAGCATCTACTCCAAGAGCGGGCTGATCCTGGTTTACACCTATTTCCAGATCCCACTGGGTGTCCTGCTGCTGTACCCGGCCTTCGACGCGCTGCGCGAAGACTGGCGCGAGTCGGCTGCGCTGCTGGGTGCTAACCACTGGCAGTTCTGGCGGCACATCGGGCTGCCGGTGCTAGCCCCGGCGCTGCTGGGCACCTTCGTCATCCTGCTGGCCAACGCCCTGGGCGCCTATGCCACGGTCTATGCCCTGACCACCGGCAACTTCAACGTACTGCCCATTCGCATCGCGGGCCTGGTGGCCGGCGACATCAGCCTCGATCCGAACCTTGCCAGTGCCCTGGCAATGGTGCTGGTCGGGCTGATGACAGTGGTCACCGTGGTGCATCAATGGTTGTTGAAAAGGAGCTACCATGCGCGCTGATTCCCGTAGCGGCGGCTGGTACCACCGCGCCGTGGTCTACCTGCTGTTTCTCATTCTGCTGATGCCACTGGCCGGCACCCTGCTCTACTCCGTGGCCACCAGTTGGTCGGCCACTCTACTACCCAGCGGCCTGACCCTTAAGTGGTACGTGGCGTTGTGGAGCGAGCCGCGCTTTCTGGCAGCGTTCGGCCAGTCGTTGCTGGTGTGCGTTGGTGCGTTGCTGCTATCGGTGGTGCTGATCCTGCCGCTGCTGTTCGTGGTGCATTATCACTTCCCCCGGCTCGACGCATTGATGAATGTCCTGATCCTGCTGCCGTTTGCCGTGCCACCTGTGGTGTCGTCGGTGGGGTTGCTGCAACTGTATGGCAGTGGGCCGATGGCCATGGTGGGGACACCGTGGATCCTGATCGGCTGCTACTTCACCATTGCCCTGCCCTTCATGTACCGGGCCATCACCAACAACTTGCAGGCCATCAACCTGCGCGACCTGATGGACGCGGCGCAATTGCTGGGCGCCAGCACCTGGCAGGCGGCTCTGCTGGTGGTACTCCCCAACCTGCGCAAAGGCCTGATGGTGGCCCTGTTGCTGTCGTTCTCGTTCCTGTTCGGGGAGTTCGTGTTCGCCAACCTGCTGGTGGGCACGCGCTACGAAACCCTGCAGGTCTACCTCAACAACATGCGCAACAGCAGCGGCCACTTCAACAGTGCGCTGGTGATTTCCTATTTCGCCTTCGTGCTGATTTTGACGTGGGTCGCCAACCGCCTGAACAAGGACAAGACCTGAGATGAGCTACGTTAGCGTACGCAACCTGCAAAAAAGCTACGCCGGTAGCCCGGTATTCAGCCAGATCGACTGCCAGATCGAACGGGGCGAGTTCATCACCCTGCTCGGCCCTTCAGGGTGCGGCAAGTCCACGCTGCTGCGCTGCATCGCCGGGCTCACGCCGGTCGACAGCGGGCAGATCCTGCTCGACGGCATTGACATCGTGCCACAGAGCCCGCAAAAGCGTGGCATCGGTATGGTGTTCCAGAGTTATGCGCTGTTTCCCAACATGACGGTGGAGCAGAACGTTGCCTTCGGGCTGCGCATGCAGAAGGTCAGGGGTGATGAGAGCCAGGCAAGGGTGCGAGAGGCATTGCAGCTGGTGGAATTGAATGACTTCGCCGCACGTTACCCTCATCAGTTGTCTGGCGGGCAATGCCAGCGCGTCGCCCTGGCCCGCTCCCTGGTCACCCGGCCCCGACTGCTGTTGCTCGACGAGCCGCTTTCGGCGCTCGATGCGCGCATTCGCAAACATCTGCGTGAGCAGATTCGCGCCATCCAGAGGGAACTGGGCTTGACCACGATCTTCGTTACCCATGACCAGGAAGAAGCCTTGACGCTGTCGGACCGCATTTTCCTGATGAATCAGGGCCGCATCGTGCAAAGCGGCGATGCAGAGACCCTCTACACGGCCCCGGTGGACCTGTTTGCCGCCGGCTTCATCGGCAATTACAACCTGCTCGATGCCGACAGTGCCAGCCGCCTGTTGCAGCGCCCTGTCTCCGGGCGCCTGGCCATACGCCCCGAATCCATCACGCTGGGCCTGCACGGCGAACTCGACGCCCAGGTGCGCAGTCACAGCCTGCTGGGCAACGTGATACGTTATCGGGTGCAGGTGCGTGAGGTAGAGCTGGTAGTGGATGTGCTCAACCGCTCGCCGGCCGACTTGCATGCCGACGGTCAGCGGGTCAGCGTGTCGATAGACCCCAGTGCGCTACGGGAAGTGGCTTAAGGAGATGCATGTATGGCGCTAGCCATTTTCGATCTGGACGAAACCCTGATCCACGGCGACTGCGCGTCACTGTGGAGCGAACACATGGCACGGCTGGGATGGGTGGATGGCGAGACGTTCTTGCGCCGTGACCACGCGCTGATGGAGGCCTACGGCAAAGGCGAACTGGCGATGGAAGACTACATGGCATTCAGCCTGGAGCCGATTGCCGGGCGGACCCTGGAAGAAGTCGCACACCTGGTCGAGCCGTGGGTGGAAGAGGTCATCGAACCGATCATTTTCGGCGATGCCTGCCGCTGCATTGCCGAGCATCGCAAGCGCGGGGACCGGGTGCTGATCATCTCGGCGTCAGGCGTACACCTGGTTGGGCCGATTGCTGCGCGCCTGGGCGTGGACGAATACCTGGCCATCGATCTGGACGCACACAACGGCGTCTATACCGGCCGGACCCACGGCGTACTCACTTACCGGGAAGGCAAGATCACCCGCTTGCTGGCCTGGCTGGACCAGGAGCAGGAAAACCTGGAGGGCGCGAGCTTCTATTCGGACTCGCGCAATGACCTGCCCCTGTTGCTGAAGGTGGATCACCCTTGTGCCGTGAACCCGGACCCGGTGTTGCGCGAGCATGCGCAAGCTCACGGTTGGCCTATCTTGAGCTGGCACTGAACCCGCGCTCGCTGTTCAGTGCCAAACGCTTGCCCTGCCTCCCCTCAAGCCTGCGGTCAGGCAGGCCCAAGGGCCCATCAGGGCGCCATGACGCCAGTGCGCGAGTAGGCAAACGGGTCCGGCACTAGGCCAGGCTTGGGTCGATGATCATGACCAGCTTGCCGGACACCTGGTTGGTCTCGAGTTCGGCGTAGGCTGCCTGGGCGAACCCCACCGGATAGGTATCGACCAACTGCGGTGACAACCGGCCTTCGGCGAACAGCGGCCAGACTTGCTGGCGCAAGTCACTCAACAGTTCTGCCTTGAACGCATCGTCACGGTTGCGCAAGGTCGAACCTGTAATCTGCGCCCGCTTGGCCATGACCTGGGCAAGATCCAGTTCGAACTTGCGTCCACCCATCACGCCAATGATCACCCAGCGCCCGTCGCGGGCCAGCAGCTTGAGGTTGAGCTCGCCATAGCTGGCGCCGACCGGGTCGAGAATCACATTGAATGGGCCGATGGCTTCCAGGTCATCGAGGTTCTGGTTGCGCACAACGCCCCCTGCCGCGCCCAAGGCCTGGCAATACGCCAGTCGCTCGGCTGAACCGACGCTGACCCACACGCTGTTGCCGAACGCTTTGCACAGCTGAATGGCAGCCGACCCCACGCCACTGGCACCGGCGTGCACCAGCACCTTCTCCCCGGCCTTGACGCCACCCAGCTGGAAGATGTTCAGCCACGCCGTGGCGTAGACTTCCGGCAGGGCCGCCGCTTCATGCAGGCTGAGCCCTTCGGGCACGGGCAGCACGTGCCGCGCATCAACGATCACTTCCTCGGCCATGGCACCGCTGGCCAGCAGTGCGCACACCCTGTCGCCCACCTGCCAGGCTGTCCCGGCCCCCACTTCTGCGATCACACCGGCACATTCCAGGCCCATGTAGGGGCTGGCGCCGGGCGGCGGCGGATAGAGCCCTTTCATCTGCAGCAAATCGGCACGGTTCAACCCCGCAGCCGCGACCCGGATGCGTACTTGTCCTGCATCACACGCAGGACGTTCGGCTTCGACCCAGGTGACATGTCCGTCAACGCCTTGCAATGCCTTCACAGTGCCTCCATAGTTGAATCATATGACCGAGCCTGGGCACCCGTGCCCAGGCTTTTTGCAGTATGCGCCCGGTTTTTATGGAACCGGCGAACGGAAAAGACGGCCTACTATGCGTGATCAATTGCCCCCACGTCGAATCAGCATGAAGCATTTCCTACCCAGCACCGCCCTGGCACTGATGATCGGCCTTGGCAGCCTTACGCTCGGCGGCAATGCGGCGGCCGCCAACAAGTGGGACAGCCTGCAACCGGACCGCGACGAAATCGTCGCCAGCCTCAACGTGGTGGAGCTGCTCAAGCGCCATCACTACAGCAAGCCGCCATTGGATGACGCCCGTTCGGTCATCATCTACGACAGCTACATCAAGCTGTTGGACCCGGCACGCAGCTATTTCACCGCCGCCGACATCGCCGAGTTCGACAAATGGAAGACGCAATTCGACGACTTCCTCAAAAGCGGCAACCTCGACCCTGGCTTCACCATCTACAAGCGCTACCTGGACCGGGTCAAGCAGCGCCTGGACTTCGCCTTGGCCGAGCTCAACAAGGGCGTGGACAAGATCGACTTCACCGTCAACGAGACCTTGCTGATCGACCGCAAGGACGCGCCTTGGCTCAAGGACCAGGCTGCCCTGGACGAGTTGTGGCGTAAACGCGTCAAGGACGAGGTGCTGCGCCAGAAGATCGCTGGCAAAGAGCCCAAGCAGATTCAGGAAACCCTGATCAAGCGCTACAAGAATCAGCTGGCACGTCTGGATCAGACCCGGGCTGAAGACATCTTCCAGGCGTACATCAATACCTTTGCCCAGTCGTACGATCCGCACACCAACTACTTGTCGCCTGACAACGCCGAAAACTTCGACATCAACATGAGCCTGTCGCTTGAAGGGATCGGCGCGGTACTGCAAAGCGACAACGATCAGGTCAAAATCGTGCGCCTGGTGCCCGCCGGTCCTGCGGCCAAGACCAAGCAGGTCGCGCCGGCTGACAAGATCATCGGCGTAGCCCAGGGCAACAAGGAAATGGTCGACGTCGTCGGCTGGCGCCTGGACGAAGTGGTCAAGCTGATTCGCGGCCCCAAAGGCTCGGTGGTACGCCTGGAAATCATCCCGGCGAGCAACGCCCCCAGCGACCAGACCAGCAAGATCGTGTCGATCACGCGTGAAGCGGTCAAGCTTGAAGAGCAGGCGGCCAAGAAGTCCGTGCTCAAGCTCAAGCAGGGCGGGCGTGACTACAAACTCGGCATCATCGAGATCCCGGCGTTCTACCTGGACTTCAAGGCCTATCGCGCAGGTGACCCGGAGTACAAGAGCACCACGCGTGACGTGAAGAAGCTGCTGACCGAGCTGCAGAA
Source organism: Pseudomonas sp. KCJK9111 (assembly GCF_046231935.1). Taxonomy (NCBI): domain Bacteria; kingdom Pseudomonadati; phylum Pseudomonadota; class Gammaproteobacteria; order Pseudomonadales; family Pseudomonadaceae; genus Pseudomonas; species Pseudomonas sp. KCJK9111. The sequence goes on from NZ_JBJJMO010000012.1 coordinate 54,933, forward strand.
AGAGAAAGTCGACGGCGTGGTCATCGATTTGCGCAACAACGGTGGTGGCTCGCTGCAGGAAGCGACCGAGCTGACCAGCCTGTTCATCGAAAAAGGCCCCACTGTACTGGTACGCAACAGCGATGGCCGTGTCGATGTGCTTGAAGATGAAAACCCAGGTGCCTTCTACAAGGGGCCGCTGGCTTTGCTGGTCAACCGCTTGTCCGCCTCGGCATCGGAGATTTTCGCCGGCGCCATGCAGGATTATCACCGCGCGTTGATCATTGGCGGCCAGACCTTCGGCAAGGGTACCGTGCAGACCATCCAGCCACTCAACCATGGCGAGCTCAAGCTGACCCTGGCCAAGTTCTACCGTGTTTCCGGGCAGAGCACCCAGCACCAGGGTGTATTGCCGGACATCGACTACCCGTCGATCATCGACACCAAGGAAATCGGCGAAAGCGCCCTGCCCGAAGCAATGCCGTGGGACACCATCCGTCCGGTCGTCAAGCCTGCGGTCGACCCCTTCAAGCCTTACCTGGCCCAGCTCAAGGCTCAACACCAGGCGCGCAGCGACAAGGATGCCGAGTTCATCTACATCCGCGACCGTCTGGCATTGACCCAGAAACTGATGACCGAGAAGACCGTCAGCCTCAACGAGCAGGCACGCCGGGCGCGTCACGATGAGGTCGAGGCCAAGCAACTGGCCCTGGAAAACATCCGTCGCAAAGCCAAGGGCGAGGAACCGCTCAAGGAGCTGAAGAAAGAAGACGAGGATGCACTGCCGGCCGAGGATGACAACACCAAGCCGGAGGACGACGCCTACCTGTCGGAAACCGGGCGCATCCTGATCGATTACCTCAGCGCCAGCACCAAGGTGGCTAAAAAGTAGCGGCAGACCCTGGGGAGGGACGAATCATACGCCACCCTCCCTGATGTGTAATCAAAAGCCGGGCTCATTGATGCCCGGCTTTTCTTTTGGGTCATTGAATTGATAGGTGCGGCTGGCCAATGACTGGATGGCACAGCGCCGATGAACGCACGCTGTGCCTGGTCAGGCGGAGTCGGGGTACGTGTATTCGAATACGCGCGCGACCTCAGAGGCATGCCAGGACGCGGCCTCCATGCCATCGACAGGCCCTGTGAAGCGCCCCAGCCGCTCCACGCACTCAAAGAAGCCCGTGCGCGGCAAACGGCTGGCACCCTGGCTGATCACCAGTGAACTGCGCAGGGGTTGTTCGGCACGCGCATCCAGCACCGCCAGGTACTCAAGCGCCGCGGTCAGGGTCTGCATGGCAGGGCTTGGCAGTTGCAGGCGTTCGATGAGCGCTCGGTAAGTCAGCAAATGACGTTGGCGTCGGGCCAGATCCAGCTCGCCCAGCAGGTTTTCCCAATGCTGGCGGCTGATCCTGACCTGACTCATGAAGCCTCGCTCCAGCCAGGCACACCCAGGTGCCAGGCCAGCGCACGGCGTATGGCGGCGTCGGGCTGCCGCTCACCCGATTCGATCATCGCCAGGTAGGCCGGGCTGACGCCCACATTGCGGGCCAGGTGCTCGGCGGCGATACCCTTGTCCCGGCGTATGGCCCCAACCTCGGCAAAGGCAGGCAGGGCGGCGTGCGAGTCGTTTTCTTGCACAGGTGCAGGTGCCGGAGTATTCGCTGGGGCCTGCCCTGCCGCCTTGAGCAGCGCCTGGTAGTCTTCCCACGCTACGACGGCATACTCGGGTTGACCGTCCCGGCTGATGACCTGAATATCCATTGCAAAACCCCTTCGAGAGGATTACTGGAGGTAATCCATTGGCGTGTTTCATGTGCCAATTATATGACCAAGTTCAGGATCTTTGCAGTCGAGCCCTTCCAGGGGACCCCTGTGTCACTCACGCCTCAAGGGATTTCACGCTCCAGACGCAGCTCTTCAGGGGTAGCTGGAAGACGCTCTACCACCTGCAGCCGCTCTGGGGACTGGCTGTCTCGCCAGGCCTTGAAGCGCTCCAGTTCATCGGATACGGTCTTGAGCACCCACCCCAGCACGGCGATGTCATCCAGAAAGCCTACGCCCAGCAACCAGTCAGGGATGGCATCGATGGGGCTTACGAAATACAGCAGGCCGGCAACGATCGTAATCAATGCTTTGCGGTTGATCGCCCGATATTCGCCACGCCACCAGGCCAGACACAGGGCCTGCATCAACTTCACGTCTTCGCGCAGCTTGCCCAAGCGTGGCCCTTTGCGGGCCACGGCAAACAGCAGCGCTGGCAAGCGCCCACGACTGAGCAGGCGCTCGGCCAGGGGCAGGAAGCGCGCGAAATTCCAAGGTGCATTCATGGTGCCTCCAGACGGAAAAGGTTATCCACATTTATTGTGGATAACCTTGTGAACAGGGGGACGTTTACGAGCCCGTTGGCCCATAAACAAGGCGCCGGACAAGATCGGGCATTTTTTACACAGCGGTTACAGATCACTGCGCAGGTCCGCCCCAGGACCGTAATTTCAGACGCAGCTTACAATGGGTGCCTGTCCTTGTTCGGACAGTGTGTGCCGGGGCAGGTTCGAATGGGGTATGCCTGAACACGTAGGTACTGCAAGGCAGCCTCGCCACCGGTTCAGTACGGCTCTGAGCGTCATCAGGTACCCGTGCAGGAGGATTACGCTGTACCCGTGTGGGAACGGCCCTGCCGGGACGCCGAATCAGTGGCGTAGGATCTCTAGGATCTGGCTTCGCCACACAAACCATTGGGGCCGCAAAGCGGCCCCAATGGGATTGAGTGAGCCGAACTCTCCGTGAGGACGGCGCGCTCGTTTCAACCGAAATACCGCTTACTTAGCAGGTGCTTCAGCCGGTGCTTCGGCAGGTGCCTCGGCCTCAGGCTCACCGCCTTGCAGCTGCGCGGGGTCCTTGATCGCGATCAGTTCCAGGTCGAACACCAGAACCGAATTGGCCGGAATCAATGGGCTCGGGCTCTGGGCGCCGTACGCCAGGTCAGCAGGGATGAACAGCTTGTACTTCTCGCCAACGTGCATCAATTGCAAGGCTTCGACCCAACCTGGGATCACGCCACTGACCGGCAGGTCGATCGGGCTGCCACGCTCGACGGAGCTGTCGAAGACCTTGCCGTCGATCAACTTGCCTTCATAGTGAACGGTCACTACGTCGGTTGGCTTGGGCTGCGGGCCATCGGCCTTCTTGATCACCTCGTATTGCAGGCCCGAGGCGGTGGTCACCACGCCTTGCTTCTTGCCGTTTTCCTCAAGGAATTTCTTGCCCGCAGTGGCCGCCTCTTCGCTGGCCTTGGCCAGGCGCTCTTCGGCACGCTTTTGCAAGGCAGTGAAGGCTTCTACCAGCTCTTCGTCCTTCAGGCGCTGCTCTTTCTTGCCAACGGCATCCTCGATACCCAGCGCTACCGCCTTGGAATCAAGGTCATCCATGCCTTCTTGTGCCAGGCTCTTGCCCATGTTCAGGCCAATGCCGTAGGAAGCCTTCTGCGCAGGCGTTTTCAGTTCGGGGCTGCTGGCCTGCTGATCACAACCAGCCAGTACCAGGCCTACCAGGGCAACCGCAGCCGCCAAACGATGCTGTTTCATGCTAATTCCTTGTTCATGCGCCATAAGGGCAATCAGGGTAGAGGCCGCGAGCTTAGCAGGCGGCCCTCACCAATGGCTACCGGCATAGGAGCGGGTTTGAGTCAGTAAGTTCAGCAAGTGAATCGTTATTCATCAACCAGGTAACGGCCATGTGCCATGACCTGGAAGATCCCCCTTTCGTGCGCCTCGTGTCGTGTCGAAAACAGCAGGTGGCGACAGGGAAATCATCCACGCCCAAGTGTCGCACCCGTGCTCGAGGCTGGCATGTGGGTATGCCGTGGGTCTATGCTCTGAGGCATTCTAGCTGGAGTGATTGTTCGCGTTTATGTCCAAGGTCATCATCAAATCCCCCGCCGAGCTCGACCTGATGCGCCGCGCAGGCCAACTGCTTGCACAGGTGTTCGCCGAACTCGACAGGTTCATACGTCCAGGCGTCACCACCCTGCAGATCAATGACCACGCCGAAGACTTCATCGTCCAGACCTTGAGGGCCAGGCCGGCAAGCAAAGGTCAGTACGGCTTCCCCTTTGCGCTCAACACCTCGGTCGATCATGTCGTGTGCCATGGCATGCCTGACGCCCATGAAGTCCTTGAAGAAGGTTCGATCGTCAACGTCGACATCACGCTGGAGCAAGGCGGTTACATCGCTGACTCTTCGAAGATGTATGCCATTGGGCAGATCGATGATGAAGCCCGGCGCCTGGTCGATACCACCTACGCGGCGCTGTGGAAAGGCATCGAGCAAGTGCGACCCGGCGCGACCCTGGGTGACATTGGCCACGCCGTACAGGCTCATGCCGAGGCCGCAGGCTACAGCGTGGTCCGTGAGTATTGTGGCCATGGCATTGGCCAGCAGATGCATGAAGCGCCGGAGGTGCTGCATGTGGGTCAGCGCGGCATGGGCATGAAGCTCAAGCCAGGCATGGTGTTCACCATCGAGCCCATGATCAACCAGGGCGGGCGTGGCACCCGCACGCTCAAGGATGGCTGGAGCGTGGTGACCCGTGACGGCAGCCTGTCAGCACAATGGGAGCACACGGTGGCCGTGACAGACGAAGGTTTCGAGGTACTGACCCTGCGGGCCGAAGAGCGCCAAGGCCTGAATGGCCAGGCTGCGCGAGCCTGAACAGCGTCTACAGAGACTGAACTGCAGGCATAAAAAAAGCGACCCTAAGGTCGCTTTTCTTGTTGCTTCAGGGTGTTCAGTGGGCCCTTGAAGCTGAATATGGCGCAGCGGACGGGACTCGAACCCGCGACCCCCGGCGTGACAGGCCGGTATTCTAACCGACTGAACTACCGCTGCGCTATACATCGAGTGGTGGGTGATGACGGGATCGAACCGCCGACCCTCTGCTTGTAAGGCAGATGCTCTCCCGGCTGAGCTAATCACCCTTCGTCTCGGTGTGGGGCGCATTCTACGGACGGTCCTGCCCCCTGGCAAGCACTTTCTTTCACTTTATTTCGAAAAAAGTACAGATCTTTCAACAACCTAGCTCAGCGGCCCGATTTCGTTCGGTTTGTGCACTGCTGGCCCTCTGACAGGGTTGGCCTTCCGGGGCTGGTAGGAGAATAATGCCCGCCTTATGCATTAATGAGAGACTCCCCCGATGTGGTTCAAGAACCTGCTGACCTACCGCCTGACCCAGGACGTCCCCTTCGAGCCTGAAGCCCTGGAGGCTGCCCTGGCCAGCAAGCCAGCCCGTCCGTGCGCCAGCCAGGAGCTGACCACCTACGGTTTCGTCGCCCCGTTCGGCAAGGGCGAAGATGCGCCGCTGGTCCATGTCAGCGGTGACTACCTGCTGATCGCCGCCCGCAAGGAAGAACGTATTCTGCCCAGCAGCGTGGTCAATGATGCGGTCAAGGAAAAGGTCGAGGAGATCGAGACCGAACAGATGCGCAAGGTCTACAAGAAGGAGCGTGACCAGATCAAGGACGAGATCATTCAGGCCTTCCTGCCCCGCGCCTTCATTCGCCGCTCCATGATCTTTGCTGCCATTGCCCCGCGCCTTGGGGTGATTCTGGTCAACTCGGCCAGCGCCAAGCGCGCCGAAGACCTGCTGTCCACCCTGCGTGAAGTGATGGGCTCGCTGCCCGTGCGGCCGGCCACTGTCAAGATCGCCCCGGTGGCCACCATGACCGACTGGGTCAAGTCCCAGAAGGCCGCCGAAGGCTTCTACGTGCTGGACGAATGCGAGCTGCGCGACACGGCCGAAGATGGCGGCATCGTGCGCTGCAAGCGCCAGGACTTGACCGGCGAGGAAATCCAGCTGCACCTGAGCACCGGCAAGGTGGTGACCCAGCTGGCCCTGGCCTGGCAGGACAAGCTGTCGTTCGTACTGGACGACAAGATGGTCATCAAGCGCCTGAAATTCGAGGAACTGCTGCAGGAGCAGGCCGAGCAGGATGGCGGTGACGAGGCCGCGCAGCAGTTCGACGCCAGCTTCCAGCTGATGATGATGACATTTGCAGAGTTCCTGCCCGTGCTCTTCGAAGCCCTGGGCGGCGAAGAGATCCCACAAGGGGTGTGAGCCCGCTGAGGGTTGGCAGTACCCATAATGCGTGAGGGCGGCACCGTTGCCGCACCTCATTCCTTGCCTGCAGCGCAAATGCCCGGGCATGCAGTCGAACTGGAGATCACCCCATGCGCGCCCTCGCCACTTTGAGTCGATTCGTCGGCAACACCTTTGCATTGTGGGTATTGGTGTTCGCCGTGCTGGCCTTCCTGCAACCGCAATGGTTCATTGGGTTGAAGGTGGCCATCGTGCCCTTGCTGGGGCTGGTGATGTTCGGGATGGGCCTTACCCTCAAGCTCGACGACTTCGCCGCCCTCGCCCGCCAACCCTGGCGGGTCATGCTGGGGGTGGTCGCGCATTTCGTGATCATGCCGGGCATGGCCTGGCTGCTGTGCCAGTTGTTCCAGCTACCACCGCAGATTGCCGTGGGCGTGATCCTGGTCGGCTGCTGCCCGAGCGGCACGGCTTCGAACGTGATGGTGTGGCTGTCGCGCGGCGACCTGGCGCTGGCCGTGGCCATCGCGGGCGTCACCACGCTGCTGGCGCCACTGCTGACGCCTGCGCTGATCTGGTTCCTGGCCTCGGCCTGGCTTCCTGTGTCCTTCATGGACATGTTCTGGTCGATCCTGCAGCTGGTCATGCTCCCGATCGTGCTCGGCGTGCTGGCCCAGCGCCTGCTGGGTGAGCGTGTGCAGGCTGCGGTTCAGATCCTGCCACTGGTGTCGGTGGTGAGCATCGTGCTGATCGTGTGCGCCGTGGTGGCCGCCAGCCAGGCGAAGATCGCCGAGTCGGGGCTCCTGATCATGGCGGTTGTCATCTTGCACAACAGCTTCGGTTATTTGCTGGGGTACATGACCGGGAAGCTCTGCAAACTGCCCTTGGCCCAGCGCAAGTCGCTGGCGCTGGAGGTGGGCATGCAGAACTCCGGGTTGGGAGCAGCCCTTGCAGCTGCGCATTTTTCGCCCCTGGCCGCCGTGCCCAGCGCATTGTTCAGCGTTTGGCACAATATTTCCGGGGCGCTGCTTTCCACCTGGTTCCGACGTCTGGAGGACACACCTTCCGAAGGCGAGGACGCAAAACGCGTCAGACACTGACAGGCGATTGGCCTGCAGGCTTGCCCGGAAGGCCCTAGATGTGCACCATGGGCCTACGGTGAGGACGACCTCACGACGCCCAGCGTGATCACCCAGGGGACGGCCCCATCACTTGCAACGATGGAGACGCATCATGTCCTGGATCATCCTGTTCTTCGCCGGCCTGTTCGAAGTCGGCTGGGCCGTTGGCCTCAAATATACTGACGGCTTCAGCAAGCCACTGCCCACCGCGCTCACGGTTGCCGCCATGGCCGTCAGCCTCGGTCTGTTGGGCCTGGCGATGAAAGAGCTGCCGCTGGGCACGGCCTATGCCATCTGGACCGGCGTCGGCGCCGTGGGCACCGTGATCGCCGGCATCATCCTGTTCGGTGAGTCCATGGCGCTGGTTCGACTGGTCAGCGTGGCGCTGATCGTGTGCGGCCTGGTTGGCCTCAAGGTCAGCGCCAGCTGATACCGGTCAGCTGGCCAGGCGCGCTCAGCGGTTGCCTGCGCGCAGGCCAATGACCTGCTCGCGCAGCCGCTCCGGCAGCGCCTCCTGTGCAGGGATGGCGCTGCCTGCCACGACAGTCACCCGGGACCACATTCTTCTGAAAAACCCTTTGGCCGGGTCGCGACTGAAGAAACTGCCCCATAGCCCTTGCAGTGCCAGGGGAATCACTGGCACGGGCGTCTGTTCAAGAATATGGCTCAGGCCGCCCTTGAACACGTCGATCTCACCGTCCCCTGTCAATTTGCCCTCGGGAAAGATGCACACAAGCTCACCGTCAGCCAGGTAACGGGCAATGCGGGTGAAGGCGCGCTCGTACGTCGCCAGGTCCTCGCTACGCCCGGCAATGGGTATGGCGCCTGCGGTGCGAAACACGAAGTTCAGCACGGGCAGGTTGTAGATCTTGTAGTACATCACGAAACGAATAGGACGGCGTATCGCGCCAGCGAGCAACAGGGCATCGACGAACGACACGTGGTTGCACACCAGCAATGCCGCGCCTTCATCGGGAATGTGCTGCAACCCCTGGTGCTTGACGCGGTACATCGAGTGACTGAGCAGCCAGATGAGAAACCGCATGGTGAATTCGGGCACGATGCTGAATATGTAGGCGTTGACGGCGATGTTCAGCAGCGAGACGACCAAAAACAGCTGGGGAATGTCCAGCCCAGCCACGCCCAGCAAAACCATGGTCAACAGGGCCGACACCACCATGAACAATGCATTGAGGATGTTGTTGGCAGCGATCACCCGCGCGCGCTCGTCCACGGCCGTGCGTGACTGAATCAACGCGTACAGCGGCACGATATAGAACCCGCCGAACACCCCGAGCCCGACGATGGATAGCAGAATCCACCACGCTTGGTGCAGGCCCAGCAGGTCGAGCCAGTCATGGGCGCTGGCGGCGCTCGGCACATCCCCGGAATGCCACCACCACAGCAGGCCGAACACGGTCAGGCCGAAGGAGCCGAACGGCACCAGGCCGATTTCCACCTTGCGCCCGCTCAGGCGCTCACACAACAAGGAACCCAGGGCGATGCCCACCGAGAACAGCGTCAGCACCAGGGTGACCACGGTGCCATCGCCGTGCAGCCAGTCTTTGGCGTAGGCCGGGATCTGGGTCAGGTAAATAGCACCGACGAACCAGAACCAGGAGTTGCCGACGATCGAGCGCGATACCGCAGGCGGCTGGGCAAGGCCCATGCGCAGGATGGTCCACGACTGCCTGAAGATGTTCCAGTCCAGCTTCATGTGCGGCGAGGCAGCAGCGGCGCGGGGAATCCAGCGGCTGGCCAGGTAGCCCAGTACGGCAGTGCCCACTACGCCCCCGGCTACCACCGTGGCGTAGTTTTCGGCTGACATCATTACCCCGGCGCCGATGGTGCCGGCGAGGATGGCCAGGAAGGTGCCCGTCTCCACCAGCCCATTGCCGCCGACCAGCTCTTGCTCGCGCAGCGCCTGGGGCAGGATCGAGTATTTCACCGGCCCGAACAGCGCCGAATGGGTACCCATGCCGAACAAGGCCACCAGCATGAGGGCCAGGTGATTGGTCGCAAACCCCAGCGCGCCGACCGACATGATGCCGATCTCCGCCAGCTTGATCACCCGAATGAGCGCGTCCTTGGGAAACTTCTCCCCGAACTGCCCACCCAGCGCCGAGAAAAGAAAGAACGGCAGGATGAACAGCAAGGCACACAGATTGACCCAGATGGACCGGTCACCGTCCCCGAGGCTCAGCTTGAACAGGATGGCCAGGATCAGCGACTGCTTGAACAGGTTGTCGTTGAACGCACCGAGCGACTGGGTAATGAAAAAAGGCAGGAAGCGCCGTTTGCCGAGCAAGGTGAATTGCGAGGAATGACTCATCGTCCTTGGTCCTGGATTGAGGTTCAGCCGTGATGGCAGTCAGCGGATGACCAGGGTTAGGCCCGCGCCGACAGCGGTAGCCTGCCTCGGTACACGCAGGCAAGCAAGGACTGTGACGAGCAGTCCAGCCGCCCTAGGAGCGGCAGCGCCTCAACACCCCGACGCCGGGCTGTTTGCCAAGGGCGCTGGTCGATGATGCCTTGCTTGGCTCAAGCGAAGCCAAACAGCTTTCTGGCCGTATCGACCAGCAGCGCCTGACGCAGCTGAGCCGAGCACCCCAGTGCCTCGAATTGCTCGAGGGCCTGGCCAAAACTCATCGCTCTTTCATGCTGTGTGTGCGGCCAGTCGCTGCCCCACATCAGGCGCTCGGCCCCATAATGCGCTTCCAGCGCGCCCAGCGCCTGGCGGGCGAACAGCACGTTCTGCTCGGGCGAGCCTTCCAGACGGTAGATACCGGAAACCTTCACCCAGACATTACCCTGCCCGCCCAGGGTCAGCAGCTCGGCGAAACCCGCTTGCCCCAGCCCGTTGCGCGCATCGGGCCTTCCCAGGTGGTCGATGACGATATTCAGCCCATACGGTTGCAGCGCCCGCACCAGGGTGGGAATGTCCGCCAGGTGTCGATGCAGCTCGACGTGCCAGCCCAGCTCGGCCATGCATTCGAAGCGATGGCGCCACTGCGGGGCCGCAAGGTCCGGCAGCGGTTGCCCCATGAGGTTCAGGCGCACGCCTCTGACCCCTAGCTGGTCCATCCGGATGAGGGTTTGGCGGGCAGCGTCCGGCTCGAGCATCACCACCCCCCGCAAGCGCCCCTGAGCGGCCTGCAGAGCGCCCAGCAGATAGCCATTGTCGGTACCCAGGAAACTGGGCTGTACCAGAACGCCGTGACTGAAACCGTGCGCCTGCAACTGGCTGAGATAGTCAGCCAACGGCGCATCGTACGCGGGGGCATAACGGCGCTCGCGCGCCAGTGTCAGCCCTTGGCTGAACACGTGGGCATGGCTGTCGATGGCAATAACGGAGCAAGTAGGGTCGTGAGGCATGTCTTTGATCTATAGGTCAGGTTACTGGGCGGCCACACCGGGTGCTTGCGGGGCAGGTTCGAGGTTGCGGCCGCGCGTTTCTGGCAGGCACAGCGCGGCGATCACCGCCACGCCGTAGGCGATGCCGGCATCGATGCCGATGGCGGTACCCAGCGACATGGATTCGCTCATGTGTCCGACCAGGAATGGGAAGACAGCCGAGAGCACACGGCCGAAGTTGTAGCAGAAGCCCACCCCTGCTCCGCGCACGTCGGCAGGGTACAGCTCGTTGAAGAAGGCGCCGAGGCTTGCCGGAATACCGGCTGCGAAGAAGCCCAGCGGGAAACCCAGGAACAGCATCTGGGTGTTGCTCAACGGGAAGAAGACATAGGCCTGAACCGTCAGCACGCAGCACAGCGCAAACAGCAGGATGTTGCGACGCCTGCCGATGCGATCGATCAGCAGCCCGCTGACGACACAGCCACACCAGAACGCGAAGATGATCACCGCCAGGTAGCCACCGGAATTGAGCACCGACAGGTTGCGTTCGGTCTTGAGGAAGGTCGGCAGCCAGGTCATCACCGCGTGGTAGCCACCATGCGCCCCGAGGCCCAGCAAGCCGCCCAGCAGCGTGACACGCAGCAGTTCAGGGCGAAAGATCCCGGCCATCGAGGCGAAGAAGCCTTGGGGAATGGCGTTCTGTTTCTGCAGGCGTTGAAAGCTGTCCGGTTCTGGCACGTTGCGACGCACCCAGATGATCAGCAACGACGGCAACAGGCCAACGAAGAACATCACACGCCAGGCGAATTCCTGCGGCACCAGCGAATAGATCAAGGTGAACAACGCCACCGCCAGGCCCCAGCCTACCGCCCAGGCGCTTTGCACCGTGCCCATGACCTTGCCGCGGTACTTGGGGTTGATGGTCTCGGCCATCAGCACGGCCCCGGCCGCCCACTCCCCACCAATACCAAAGCCTTGCATGGCCTTGACGAACAGCAGTGGATAGAACCCTGTCACGAAAGCCGAGAGGAACGTGAAGCAGGAGAACCACAGGATCATCCATTGCAACGTGCGCACACGGCCGTACCGATCCGACAGGGTTCCGCCAAGCCAACCGCCGATCGCGGAGGTCACCAGGGTCAGGCCGCTGATCAGGCCCGCATCGCCTTTGGACAGCGAGAAAGCCGCGATCAGCGCGGGAATGGCCAGGCCGAACATCTGCACTTCCAGCGCATCGAGCGACCAGCCCCCAAAACAGGCCCAGAAGGTCTTGCGTTCGCGCGATGTTATTTGGCGGTACCAGCTGAACATGATTTTTATCCTTTTAATGGTGAGAGGTACGCTGGGTTGCATGCAGCGCAGGCAACCGAGCAGGCGAAGCCACTGCGCCCGGGTGACGGGGCGCAGGCAGGTAAAAAAAGGTTGAAACGGCGCGGTCAGCGAATATCGATGCGGTAACGGAAGTGCTGCGCGTGCCCTCGCGACCGGCGCCACTCCAGGGGCTTACCGGCGTAGTCACGGGCCAGCCGCTCGATCACCACGATCGGGCTGCCAGCCGGTACCTGCAGAAGGCGCCCATGCACTTGATCCACGGCCTCGGCAGTCAGGGTCTCTTCGGCAGCTGCGACCACTTGCCCACACACCTGTTCGTAGATCGGGTAAAGCAACGGGCCCTTGCTATCCAGATCGGTCTCCAGCAGCAACTTAAACGGCTGGCGGGGCAGCCAGATGTCCTCGGCCAGCACGGGCTGGGCGTCGAGCAGACGAAGGCGCTGCAAGTGGATCACATCGGCTGCGGGGGCCAGGCCCAAGGCCTGGGCCACAGCAGACGGCGCCGCCACGACGTTCATGCTCAGGATGCGACTCATCGGCACGACACGCTCGCCGTTGACCGCCTCGAAGCGGAAGAAGCGAAACAGCGATGATTGGAACTGTGGACGGCGGATGAAGGTGCCTCGCCCCTGCTGGCGCTCAAGCACGCCTTCGGCCACTAGCGCATCGATGGCCTTGCGCACGGTGCCTACCGACAGGTCGAATTCGGTCGCCAGCGCAGCCTCGGTGGGAATCGCTTCACCAGGGTGCCAGCGATTGTTGGCAATCTGGGCTAGCAGATGGTCGCGTAGCTGTTGGTAGCGTGGCAGTCGTGTGTCGCTGGCGAGTGGAAGCATGGGTGTGTTCTCGTCTTGTTATATAGACATCTATATGAATTTTTCGGGAGTATTTGCTTCGCGGCATCACCTGTCAATCCTCCATCGGTCAACTGGCCTCGCCCGAGCCTGCAATTGGGGGCGTCATGCTGCGACCACCTGCCACTGCGACCATCGTCTGCGCTGACGGCGCGCTACCTGTCGTGCCAGACTGGCTGACCGGGCCTCGTTATCCATTAAGCGTCGGAGTCACCATGTCGTTGTCCAGCGGGCTGATCGCCGCGGTCGCCCTGGCCTATATGGCCGTCATGTTCGCCATCGCCTTCTATGGCGACCGGCGCAGCACCCCATTGCCGCCCAAATTGCGTGCCTGGGTGTACAGCCTGTCGCTGGCGGTGTATTGCACCAGCTGGACGTTCTTCGGCGCGGTCGGACAAGCGGCCGAGCAGCTGTGGGCATTCCTGCCGATCTACCTGGGGCCGGTATTGCTCCTGGTCTTCGCACCCTGGGTGGTGCAGAAGATGGTGCTGATCAGCAAACAGCAGAACATCACTTCCATCGCCGACTTCATCGCTGCCCGCTACGGCAAGTCCCAGACGCTGGCCGTGGTGGTGGCCCTGATCTGCCTGGTGGGCGTGCTGCCCTACATCGCCTTGCAGCTCAAGGGCATCGTACTGGGCGTCAACCTGTTGATCGGCGCTAGCGCAGACGCCACCGGCACACGCGTACAGGACACAGCGCTGGTGGTGTCGCTGGTGCTGGCGCTGTTCGCCATCGTATTCGGCACGCGCAGCCTGGACGTCACCGAGCACCACCGGGGCATGGTGCTGGCGATCGCGTTCGAGTCGTTGATCAAGCTGCTGGCGTTTCTGGCCGTGGGGATCTTCGTCGTCTTCAACCTCTACGATGGGTTCGATGACCTGTTCACCCAGGCGCGCCAGTCCATCGAACTGCACGATTACTGGACGGAGACCATCAACTGGCCGTCGATGGTGGTCCAGACGGCCGTTGCCATGATGGCCATCATCTGCCTGCCACGGCAGTTTCATGTGACTGTTGTGGAAAACATCGAGCCCCAGGACATGCGCCTGGCACGCTGGGTGTTCCCGATTTACCTGGCCCTGGCCGCCCTGTTCGTGGTGCCCATCGCCCTGGCGGGGCAGATGCTGCTGCCGGGTACGGTGATATCGGACTCATTCGTGATCAGCCTGCCCCTGGCCGAGGCACACCCCAGCCTGGCGCTGCTGGCATTCATCGGTGGCGCGTCAGCTGCTACCGGCATGGTCATCGTCGAAGCGGTAGCGCTGTCGACCATGGTTTCCAACGACATGCTGCTGCCCTGGTTGCTGCGTCGCAACAACGCCGAGCGACCATTCGAGGTGTTCCGGCACTGGATGCTTTCGGTTCGACGGGTCACCATCGTGGTCATCCTGCTGCTGGCGTACGTCAGTTACCGCCTGCTGGGCTCCACGGCCAGCCTGGCGACCATCGGCCAGATCGCGTTCGCCGCCGTGACCCAATTGACGCCCGCCATGCTCGGCGCGCTGTACTGGAAGCAGGCTAACCGCCGGGGCGTTTTTGCAGGTCTGGCGGCGGGTATTTTCCTGTGGTTCTACACCCTGGTGCTGCCCATCGCCGCCCACAGCCTGGGCTGGTCGCTGCAGGTGTTTCCAGGGTTGGCGTGGTTGCATGGCAACCCGTTGAATCTGCCGATCAGCCCGTTGACCCAAGGCGTGGTGCTGTCGCTTGCCGGCAACTTCACCCTGTTTGCCTGGGTCTCGCTGCTGTCGCGTACCCGCGTGTCCGAGCATTGGCAAGCGGGCCGCTTCATTGGCCAGCAGACCAGCGCCCGCCCCAGCAGCAAGCCGTTGCTGGCGGTGCAGATCGACGACCTGCTGACCCTGGCGTCGCGTTTCGTGGGTGAGGAGCGCGCGCGGCAGAGCTTCATTCGGTTCGCCTATCGCCAGGGCAAGGGCTTCAACCCCAACCAGAACGCCGACGGTGACTGGATCGAACACACCGAGCGGTTGTTGGCCGGTGTCCTGGGCAGTTCGTCTACCCGTGCAGTGGTCAAGGCAGCCATCGAGGGCCGCGACATGCAGCTCGAAGACGTGGTGCGCATTGCCGATGAAGCGAGCGAGGTGCTGCAGTTCAACCGGGCATTGCTGCAGGGCGCCATCGAGAACATCAACCAGGGCATCAGTGTGGTCGACCAGAACCTGCACCTGGTGGCCTGGAACCGGCGTTACCTTGAGCTGTTCAATTACCCGGACGGGCTGATCAGCGTGGGACGGCCCATTGCCGACATCATTCGCTATAACGCTGAGCGCGGCCTGTGCGGCCCAGGGGAAGCCCAGGTGCACGTGGCCCGGCGTCTGCACTGGATGCGCCAGGGCCGGGCTCACTCGTCCGAGCGGCTGTTCCCCAATGGGCGCGTGATCGAGTTGATCGGCAACCCGATGCCAGGTGGCGGTTTCGTCATGAGCTTTACCGACATCACGCCGTTTCGCGAAGCCGAGCAAGCGCTGCGCCACGCCAACGAGAGCCTTGAGCAACGCGTGGCAGAGCGCACCTACGAGCTGTCGCAACTGAACCAGGCGCTGACCGAAGCCAAGAGCCATGCCGAAGCGGTCAGCCAGTCCAAGACCCGCTTCCTGGCTGCGGTCAGCCACGACCTGATGCAGCCGCTCAACGCCGCCAGGCTATTTTCTGCGGCCTTGTCGCAGCAAGCCGAAGGCATGACCGAAGAAGCCCGGCAACTGGTCCAGCACATGGACAGTTCACTGCGTTCGGCCGAGGAGCTGATCAGCGACCTGCTGGACATCTCGCGCCTGGAAAACGGCAAGATCACCCCCGACGCCAAGCCGTTTGCCCTGAACGAGCTGTTCGACACCCTTGGGGCGGAATTCAAGGTATTGGCTGCCGAGAAAGGCCTGGCGTTTCGCCTGCGCGGTAGCCGCCTGCGGGTCAATAGTGACATCAAACTGCTGCGCCGTGTGCTGCAGAACTTTCTCACCAACGCCCTGCGCTATGGCAAGAGCCCGATCCTGCTGGGTGCACGCCGCCAGGGCGAGCGCCTGTGGCTGGAAGTCTGGGACAGGGGGCCCGGCATCGCCGACGACAAGCTGCACGTGATCTTCCAGGAGTTCAAACGCCTGGACAGCCATCAGACCCGCGCCGAAAAAGGCCTGGGCCTGGGCCTGGCGATCGCTGACGGACTGTGCCGGGTCCTGGGCCACACACTGGAGGTACGTTCCTGGCCCGGCAAGGGGACTGTGTTCCGTGTAAGCGTGCCGATCTCTCAACAACCAGCCCCCGTCACTTCGGCGGTAGAGCAGCGCAGCGAGCCACTGGCCGGGCTGCAGGTGCTGTGCGTCGACAACGAAGACAGCATCCTGATTGGCATGAACAGCCTGCTCAGCCGCTGGGGCTGCCAGGTGTGGACCGCACGCAGCCGCAGCGAGTGCGAGGCCCTGCTGGCCGAGGGCATGCGTCCGCACCTGGCCCTGGTGGACTACCACCTGGATGAAGGCGATACCGGCACGCGCTTGATGGGCTGGCTACGCACTCGGTTGGGCGAACCGGTGCCTGGGGTGGTCATCAGCGCCGACGGCAGCAAGGAAACCGTCGCACTGGTGCATGCCGCAGGCCTGGACTATCTGCCCAAGCCGGTGAAGCCCGCTGCCTTGCGGGCCCTGCTCAACCGTCATCTGAGCCTGGTGCAGTAAGCGCCTGGTCGGGCACTTCATCGGCGAAGGCGCGTTCGAGCAAGTCGGGCGCCAGGCTTTTGCTAGCCCGGGCCCCGAGTAGCTTGAGCTGCTCGCTGCGGCTGACCAGGTTGCCGCGCCCTTCGCACAGTTTGTTACGGGCTGCCGCGTAGGCCTTGTCCACCTGTTGCAGGCGGCTGCCCAGTTCATCCAGGTCCTGGATAAACAGCACGAACTTGTCGTACAGCCACCCGGCACGTTCGGCGATTTCCCGGGCGTTCTGGCCTTGGCGTTCCTGCTTCCACAAACTGTCTATCACCCGCAGCGTGGCCAGCAAGGTAGTGGGGCTGACGATGACGATTTGCCGGTCGAAGGCTTCCTGGAACAGGTTGGGCTCGGCCTGCAACGCCGCCGAGAACGCGGCCTCGATGGGCACGAACAGCAGCACGAAATCCAGGCTGTGCAGGCCTTCGAGACGGCTGTAGTCCTTGCTTGACAGGCCCTTGACGTGACTGCGCAGGGACTGGACGTGCTGCTTGAGCGCCGCCTCGTCGTTGCCTGACACGAACTGCTGGTAGGCTGTCAGGCTTACCTTGGCATCGACCACCACCTGTTTGTTGCCCGGCAACATGATCAGCACATCGGGCTGGAAGCGCTCACCGTCAGCGCTCTTGAGGCTGACCTGCGTCTGGTACTCCCTGCCCTTTTCGAGCCCTGCGTGTTCGAGCACGCGCTCCAGGATCAGCTCGCCCCAGTTGCCCTGGGTTTTCTGCCCCTTGAGCGCCTGGGTGAGGTTGGTCGCTTCATCCGACAGGCGCAGGTTCAGTTGCTGCAGGCGCTCGAGCTCCTTGCCCAGCGAAAAGCGCTCGCGGGCTTCCTGCTGGTAGCTTTCCTCGACACGTTTTTCGAACGCCTGGATGCGCTCCTTCAACGGATCGAGCAGTTGGCCAAGGTGCTGCTGGCTGGTCTGGGCAAAGCGCTGTTCGCGCTCATCGAAGATCTTGGTAGCCATGTCGGCAAACTGGGCACGCAGGGTATCGCGGGCCTCCTGCAGGTCCTCGAGACGCTGCTGGTGGCTTTCCTGCTGCTCTCGCAGCTCGGCTTCCAGGCGTGCGGCCTGAGACTCCAGGCGGCGCTGCTCTGCCTCGCGGGTAGCGCGCTCCAGGTTCCAGGCATGGGCGGCGTCGCGGGCATTGTCCCGCTCGATCTGCAGCAGCTCCAGCTCTCGGCCCTGGGCTGCAAGCTGCGTCTGCTTGAGGGTATTGGCTTCGCTGAGGTCACTGACTTCATCACGACTGGCATCGAGTTGCGCCTGCAAACCGGCCTGGGCCAGCTGCGCTGCGTTCAGACGCTCTTCAAGCAAGGCACGCTCGCCATGCCGTGCCGCATGCCGACGCTGAAGCTGCATGACCCACACCAGGCACGGCACCGCGCCCGCCACCAAGCCCAGCAGAATGCTGGCCAGATCCACTGTCATGCCTACCCCGGTCACTGTCTGGCAAATTCGCTGAAGCTTAACAGCCTGACCGGCAGGTTGCCCGCGGCGCTGTCACATGCAGGGGTGATCAGTGCCCGAACCACTGACGCAGCAAACGGCGGGCCTCCTGGGATCCCTTCCCGGCCGCCAACTCCAGCCAGCTGCGGGCCTGCTCGGGCGCTGACGCCCGGCACGCTCGGGCATACTCCACCTGGGCGCGACAATCGCCAGCGCGTGCGGCCTGACGTAGCAGGTCATGGCCGATACGCCGATCACGGGCGCTGCCGCAGTCGCGGCAAAGCATTTGTCCCAGGCGGCTTTGAGCCACCACCACACCCTCGCGCGCTGGGCGCTTGAGCAACCGCCCAGCCAGGTGCTTGACCTGTGGTTTGTCGCCCAAACGCGAACTGTCGAGTAGCCACAGGGCAACTTTGAGCGTGAACCGTCCAGGGCGCTGTGCAGACGAGGGCATGGGGCTGGCGAGTGGTTTGCTGCGAGACTTCATGAGCGGCAGGTCAGGCAAATCGAAAAGCGCGCCACTCTACCGGTTTTTGACGTGCTGGCCTAATGCCGAGGACTTTTTTTATAAAAATT
>NZ_JBJJMO010000013.1:0-72298 GCF_046231935.1 Pseudomonas sp. KCJK9111
GAGGCGGCCATGTCGCTCATCCACCCTCAAGCGCGATACAAGCCCTACAAAGATGCAGCAGGCGGTTGGGGGTCGGCGCGTTCTGTCATGAGCATACTCTGGCGTGAACAAGCCTTTACTACGGCACCCATGGCACTGGTCAGACAGAACAAACCCAACGGCTTCGCCTGCGTCAGCTGTGCCTGGGCCAAGCCTGGCAACCCACACGCGCTGGAATTTTGCGAGAACGGCGCCAAGGCCACTGCCTGGGAACTCACCCGCCACCGCACCGGCCCGGAATTCTTCGCCACCCATACCCTGTCAGCGCTGCGCACATGGACCGATTACGCCTTGGAGCAGCAAGGCCGGTTGACCCACCCCATGCGCTACGACCCGACCAGCGATCGCTACCAGGTCACCACCTGGGCAGAGGCTTATCAGCAAATTGGCCAACAGCTGCAGGCCCTGACGCCTGACGAAGCGGTGTTCTACGCCTCGGGCAGGGCGTCGCTGGAAGCCTCGTTCATGTACCAGCTGTTCGCCCGTGCCTATGGCACCAACAACCTCCCGGACAGCTCGAACATGTGCCATGAGAGTACATCGGTCGGGCTGCAGGAGAGTATCGGCGTACCTGTCGGCACCGTCACGCTGGAAGACTTCGAACACACCGACTGCATTTTCTTCTTCGGCCAGAACGTGGGCAGCAACAGCCCGCGAATGCTTCACCCGCTGCAGGAAGCGCGCAAGCGCGATGTGCCCATCATCACCTTCAACCCACTGCGTGAGAGGGGGCTCGAGCGCTTCGTCAATCCACAGTCTCCCAGTGAGATGCTGGGGCCTGACTCGACCGTGATCAGCACTCAATATCACCAGGTCAGGGTCGGGGGTGATCTGGCTGCAGTGATGGGGATCATCAAGGCCCTGCTCGCGATGGAGCAACACGCAAATGAGCAGGGCAAGCCGGCCGTCCTCGACCATGCGTTCATCCAGGCGCACACCGATGGGTTGGATGCGCTGCGAGAGGAAGTTCAGGGCCATCAGTGGGCGACCCTGGAGCGTCAGTCCGGCCTCGGGCGCGCTGCCATGGAAGCTGCAGCCACCGTCTATGCCCGCAGCAGCAAGGTCATGATCGTCTACGGCATGGGCATGACCCAACACCGACGCGGTGTAGACAACGTGCAGATGCTGGTCAACCTGCTGCTGTTGCGCGGCAACATTGGCAAGCCTGGCGCAGGCATCTGTCCAGTGCGCGGACACTCGAATGTGCAGGGCCAGCGCACGGTCGGTATCACGGAAGACCCGGGCAAGGTTCCGGCTGAAAAACTGCAAGCGCTGTTTGGCGTGCAGGTCCCGCCGAACAAAGGCATGGCCACGGTGGACTGCTGCCAGGCGCTGGTCGAGGGTAAGGTCAAGGCCTTCATCGGCCTGGGTGGCAACTTCCTGCGGGCGATCCCCGACACCCATCACATGGAAGCGGCCTGGCAGACGCTGACGCTGAACGTCCAGGTGGCCACCAAGCTCAATCGCACGCATCTGTTCCCAGGACGACATGGCTGGTTATTGCCTTGCCTGGGGCACATCGAAACTGATCGTCAGGACGGGGTGGAGCAGGTCTATACCACCGAGGACAGTACCGGCTGCATCCGCGCCTGGCAGGGCCGCAATGAGCCGGCGAGCGAGCAACTGCGTTCCGAAGTGGCGATCATCGCCGGGTTGGCCGAAGCCACTCTAGGTCAGCGTACTGCTATCGACTGGGATGCCTGGCGCCACGACTATGCATTGATCCGCAAAGCGATCAGCCAAGTCTATCCCGAGATATTTCACGACATGGAGACCCGCATGTGGGAGCACGGTGGTTTCCATAGGCCCTTGCCCGCGGCTAAGCGGGAGTGGCAGACCGCGTCTGGCAAAGCCCAGTTCGTGGCGCCCCAGCGGCTTGATGAGGACGACGACTTGCAGCCCGCTGTCTCAGCGCATGATGTGCTGCAATTGATGACGCTGCGCAGCAATGATCAGTTCAACACCACCGTCTATGGCTATGACGACCGTTTCCGCGGCGTAAAAGGCACCCGCAGCGTCGTGTTCCTCAATCGCAGCGATGTGGTTCGGTTGGGCTTGGCTGCAGGCGATTGGGTGCTGCTACGCACCGCTGTCGAGCCCCAGGTGGTGCGAGAAGTGGGTCCTTTGCAGATCATCGCCTATGACATTCCCGAAGGCTGCGCCGGCGCTTACTACCCCGAGTGCAATCCCCTGATCCCGCTGTGGCATCACGCTGAACGAAGCAAGGTACCCGCCGCCAAATGCGTGCCGGTTACGCTGCACAAGGTGGAGCCGTCCGCTGATGACCTGAGCAAGGCAGTGCCGGCGCACGATCAGATCAATTGAGCGCTCGGAAGGTTGGGCCATGCAGGGCCTTGAAGGCTATACGTTGATAATCCATTCCATTGTTCGTCCCGAGACGACAGGAGCGTAGAAATGAACAAGCTGCCCGATGACTGCGCCATGGTAGTGCCATTGCCTTTCGAGCCCGGTTTTGAGCAGATTCCCGAGGATGAGGCGCAGACCAGCCAAGCGTTGCAGGATACGCTGCGTCAGATCATGGAGATCACCTTCAATGATAATGGTCACGCCAATCGGGGCGTTCATGCCAAAGCACATGGATTATTGCGCGGCACACTGAAGGTGGCGCCGGGGCTGCCTGCGCAGCTCGCTCAGGGAGCCTTCGCCACACCCGGTGAGTTCGATGCCTACCTGCGGTTCTCCACCAACCCAGGTGACATACTCGACGACAAGGTTTCCACCCCACGGGGGCTGGCGCTCAAGATCGTTGGCATGCAAGGCCCGCGGTTGCCCGGCAGTGAAGGGCAAGTCACGCAGGACTTTGTCATGCAGAATGCTAAAGCCTTTACCGCGCCAGACCCCAAGGCGTTTCTCAAGACGTTGAAGTTGCTTGCCAAGACCACTGACAAAGCCCCGGGTACCAAAAAGGCATTGTCCGCCGTGCTGCGCGGTGCAGAAAAGGTGGTCGAAGCGTTTGGCGGCGAGAGCGGCACGCTCAAAAGCCTTGGCGGGCATCCTCAAACCCACATTCTTGGCGAAAGCTTCAGCACCGTCGTACCTGTGCTCTATGGCCCTTATTACGCAAAACTTGCGGTAGTGCCCGTGTCGACGGCCTTGACTGCGCTGACCGATCAGGTCGTGGACCTCAAAGACGACACCGACGGGCTGCGCCACGCGGTGGAGGCGTTTTTTGCAAGCCAGGGTGGTGTCTGGGAACTCCGGGTGCAATTGGCCACGGACCTGGAACAGATGCCGATCGAAGATGCATCCAGGCAGTGGCCCGAGGCGCTTAGCCCCTATGTGACTGTGGCCACCTTGGAGGTCAAGCCTCAAGCCGCGTGGAGCGAAGAGAATGTGCGCCGTATCGACGACGGCATGGCGTTCAGCCCCTGGCATGGCCTGGCGGCGCACAGGCCGTTGGGCGGCGTGATGCGGGTGCGCAAGCCGGCCTATGAAATGTCGGCAAATTTTCGTGGGCAGCACAATGGTTGCCCAATCCATGAGCCCGGTTTCAAAGGGCCGAGCCTGTAAGTCGAGGAGAGTACGCCATGCAACCAGAAACCGCGGGCACTGAAGAGAAAGGCCCAAGCGATGTGCCGTATATCAACGATCCGTTGAAACCCACTTCCCCTGCGCTCAATGACGCGGATGCCACCGAGGCAGCTGAGGCTGAGATGGATATCGAGGACGACGGCGAATCGCTCTGAGTTCACTGGCGCCGTCGCCTGAGCAGCGGCGGCGCCAGTGGGTAGAGCATCGATGTGTAGGCGATCCGGGTCGTGCGAGGCTAAGCGCGAGCGCTAGGCGAAGCCGTACAGGTCCACGGGGTTATCCCGCAGGATCAGCTGCCGAACCTGGTCATCCGGTGCCCAGTCAAGCAAGGTATCCAGTAATGCGGCATCGTCAGGCTTGTTCTGCAGAGACTGGGTGGGGTGCGGCCAATCACTGCCCCATAGCAGGCGTTGAGGGTAGTGTGAGATCAACCTGCGTGCCACCACGCCCACGTCCTCAAAATGCGGAGCGCCCGTTTTGGAACGCAGGTAGGGACCAGAAAGTTTGACCCAGGTGCGACCTTGTTGCATGAGCCCATCCAGCGCCTTGAAGGCAGGCGACAGAACACCCTCGGGCTGTGGCACGTGCCCCATGTGATCGATGACTACCTTGCCAGGCAGCGCAGACAGCCGTGGGGCGATATCGGCCAGCAGCGGCCCTGTGGCCAGTTGTAAGTGCCAGCCCAACTCATTCACCCGCGCCGCGAGCAGCTCGATGCCGTCGAGCGCTTGCCCACCGGTGCTGAGGTTGAAGCGGATGCCCCGCACGCCTGCCCCGTGCAAGCGAGCAAGCTCCTCATCGCTGACGGTGCTGGCGACGACGGCTATGCCCCGTGCATCGGTACCGCTGCGGGCCAGACCCTCGAGCATCACACGGTTGTCCGTACCGTAGGTCGAAGGCGTGACGATGACCATGCGGCGCAGCCCCAGTCGGCGTTGCAATTGGCGGTAGTCGTCCAAAGACGCGTCCGGCGGCAACAAGGTAGCACCCGGTGCCGCTGGGACGCGGCTGTCGTAAAGGTGCATGTGGCAGTCCACGCTGCCGGAAGGCGGGACCAGACGCGGACGGTCTTCACCCTGACTGTACGGGACGCTGGCCGCAGCGCCCATTGCACCCAGTACACTCAGGCTACCGGTCGCCTGAAGAAATCTTCGACGTGATAAAGCCATTACAGCCTCTTTTTTGTTGTGTTTTGACTTGGCACCGGTTTCACCGGCTCCATGGCACGTTGTGCGTGCCATGGACGCCAATCGAGCGCCAAGCGGCTTCTACTTGGTAGCCAGCGTTCCTGCGGCCTGCGCCTGTTCCAGCTGACGCTTGCGGCCAATGACCAACACCATGACCCCGGCCAGCGTGCACAGCGCCGCCAGTGGCATCAGTGCCAGGGCATAGCTGCCCGTGGCGTCATGGATGGCGCCGTACACGTTGACCATCAAGCCACCTCCGATCAGGTTGGCCATGGCGCCGACTGCAGCCAGCCCAGCGGCTGCAGTAGAGGAGGACAACCAGCCCGATACCAGTGCCCAGAACGGGCCTTTCATGGAGTAAGCCCCCACCAGCACCATGGTCAGCATCACCACCGTGGCCGGCAGCGACGAGGTGACTAGGGTCATCAGCAGGCCGGCCGCAATCAGCAACATGGTCATCGCGGTGTGCCAGCGACGTTCACCGGTGCGGTCGGAGCTGCGACCCCAAATGACCATCAGGATCGAGGCAACGCCGTACGGAATTGCGTTCACCAGCCCGATCTCCATGGAGCTCAGGCCGAACGTCTTGAGCAGTTGCGGCGCCCAGACGCTCATGGTGCTGCCGGCCGCCGAGGCGCCCGAGTAGATCAGCGCAAGCACCCAGATGTCCTTGTGGCGCAGCAGCTTCCACAGCGAGATATGACCGATGGTGGTTTTCTGCGCTCGTTCCTCGGCCAGCCGCCCGGTGAGCCAGCCGCGTTGCTCGTCACTCAGCCATTTGGCCTGTTCAGGCCGATCGGTGAGTACGAACAGACAGGCGATACCCAGCAGCACCGCCGGGATGCCCTCGAGGATGAACAGCCAATGCCAGCCGCGCATGCCCAACCAGCCGTCCAGGCTCAAGAGCAGCCCCGAAATTGGCGAGCCGATGAAGTTGGCGGCGGGAATGGCGACCATGAATAGCGCCACCATGCGCGCGCGATACGCCGACGGCAGCCAGTAGGTGAGGTAGAGCAACACCCCAGGGAAGAACCCGGCCTCGGCAGCGCCCAGCAGAAAGCGCATCACGTACAGCGAGTTGGCGCCTTGCACGAAGGCGGTACCTGCGGAGATGAGCCCCCAGGTGATCATGATGCGCGCGATCCAGATGCGCGCCCCGTAGCGCTGCATGGCCAGGTTGCTGGGTACTTCCACCAGAAAGTAGGCGAAGAAGAACAAGCTGCTGGCGAAACCGAAGACCTTGGCTGACAACTCCAGGTCCTGGTTCATTTGCAACGATGCCATGCCGATGTTGCCGCGATCGATGATCGCGATCAGGTAGCAGATGATCAGAAAGGGCAGTAGGCGCCAGGCAACACGGCGCATGGTGGCGCGTTCGAGCTCGCTGGGCGGGGTTGAGGCTGGTTTCATGGTGCTCTCCAATTGTTTTTTTTCTGGAGTTACGCAGTGGTCCGTGCCGCCGGACCAGCCGGCGCAGGTGCAATCAGTTATCGATCAGGTGACGGTTCACCACACAGCGCGGGTCCAGCGCCTTGCCGTCCCAGGCATCGAGGACTTGCTGCAGGGCAACCAGGCCTACGCGGTCCCGGGCTTCGCTGGTGTTGGCCCCGATGTGAGGCGTGGCAACCAGGGTTGGCAGGCCCCACAGCGGGCTGTCGGCCGGAGGCGGTTCGGGGTGGAAGGTGTCCAGGCCGGCACCCCCGATACGGCGTTCGCTCAACGCATGCACCAGGGCATCGGTATCGACCAGCTCGCCACGTGCGGTATTGATCAAGATGGAGCCGGGACGCATGCGCTCAAGTTGCTGGGCGCCAATGAGGTTGCGGTTGGTGTCCGTGAGCGGGCAATGCAGGCTGATGATATCGCTATCGGCCAGCAAGCGATCGAAATCCTCTTCGCGCTCGACGTGGTCACGCACGGGCAAATGCCGCAGGTAAGGGTCGTAGACCTTGACCTTCATGCGCAGCGGCGCCACCAAGTCCATCAGGATCGCGCCAATCGAGCCAAGGCCCACCAGGCCCAGGGTCTTGCCCGCCAATTCCATGCCGTTGGCGGTGGCCTTGTCCCAGTGGCCTTCGCGCATGCGCGCATCGAGCAAGGCGGTCTGGCGCGCGACGCTGAACATCAACGCAAAAGCGTGCTCGGCCACTGACTGGGCGTTGGCTCCAACGGCGATGGAGACAGGAATACCGCGGTCGGCGGCGGCCTGAATGTCGATGGTGTTGTAGCCAACCCCATGCTTGGCCACCACCTTCAATGCGCTGGAGGCGTCGATCATGGCGCGGGTCAGGCTGCCCTGACGCACGATGATGCCATCGGGTTGCTCTGCGCGAATGATCGCTTCGAGTTCTTGCTCGGGCAGATAGGGCGTGGTGGGGATGACGCGGATGGCGTGCTGTTCGGCCAGGCGCATCGCTTGGTCGGCCAGCGCCGGACCTGTCAGCAGAAGGGTACGGGACATCGTCGATACCTTGTTTTTGTTCAAGACGGCAGGACTGCACTGCGTGCTTTCACCAGTAACCTAGCATAATGAAACGGCGTTGCAACAACAGTTTTATCGTCAATCAAATTCCGTAATTAGCGTCATTCCAAATCCTTGAAATGCGTTTAATGAAATGCGATTCTGAAATGGCGTTCTGGTTTGCTTGGAGCGCGCCTAATAAATCCAAGAGAGGAAGGTCACATGAGCATTGGTTTCCAGGTGCTTGAACGCACGCGCAAAATCGGTGATGAATGGGTATCGCGCTACCGCGAGGTCCCGGTTGCCAACGTCAGCGATTCGATGAATCGCATGACGGCCGGTGGTGCGCGTTTGCGTCCCATGCACCGGGAAGGTGTGTTGTGCGGCGCGGCGCTGACCGTCAAGGCCCGCCCTGGTGACAACCTGATGCTGCACTACGCCATCGACATCGCCGAGCCAGGGGATGTGATCGTGGTCGATGCTGGCGGCGACCTGACCAATGCACTGATCGGCGAGATGATGGTGGCGTACGCTGTGAAGCGTGGTGTAGCCGGCATCGTCATCAACGGTGCAATCCGCGATGCCGGAAGCATCAAGGCCGGTGACTTCCCCCTTTTCGCTGCCGGTGTTTCCCACCGCGGCCCTTACAAGGACGGACCGGGTGAGATCAATGTGCCAGTCGCCATCGATGGCATGGTAATCGAACCTGGGGACCTGATCATCGGTGACGATGACGGCTTGCTGTGCGTACCCTATGCCCATGTCGCAGAGGTTTACCAACGCGCCACGGCCAAGCACGCTGCCGAAACGGCGCAAATGGAACATATCGCTCAAGGTACCAATAACCGCACCTGGGTCCTGGAATCCTTGAAAAAGAAAGGCTGCCTGCTGCCAGGCTGAGGATCGACCCGCACGTGGTACGAGCAAGATCCTTCAATGGCGGCGGCTTCTCACTTGAGGACTTGCTCACTTGTCAGACCTGACGCCGCCCCCTCGTACCCGTTGGCCCTCTGCGGTACGCGCATTGGGCCACCGCAACTTCCAGGTTTACTTCGCAGGCCAGGGTGTTTCCACCCTGGGCAAGTGGGTTCAGCAAGTCGCGCTGTCCTGGCTGGCCTATCACCTGACCGGTTCAGCCGTATTGCTGGGGTTGATCACCTTCCTTTCCCTCGCCCCGCAGCTGGTCATCGGTCCTCTGGCAGGCGCCTGGATCGATCGCCATGACAAGCGCCGATTGCTGATCGTCGTCCAGTCGATACTGGTGGTGCAGTCAGCCGTGCTTGGGCTGGCCACCTGGGGGCATTGGGTAGATGGCCCTTTCATCGCCGCCATGGCGTTGCTGCTGGGCTTGCTCAACGCCGTCGAAACGCCCCTGCGCCAAGCCTTGATTGCTTCTTTCGTGGATGACCCGGCCGACCTGCCCAATGCGCTGGTGCTAAACGCGATGCTCATCAACGCGGCCCGCTTCGTCGGCCCGCCATTGGCCGGTGGCATGATTGCCGTGGCAGGGGAGGCGGCGTGCTTCGCCTTGACCGCCGTTGCTTTCACCGCCTTGCTCGTTGGGTTGCTGAAGGTGCAAGCCAAAGCCAGCCCTCGGGCCACAGGTTCCACCGCCCAGGTGTTCCGTGAGGGCGTCGCTTATCTATGGCGCGAGCAAGGCGTCAGGCAATTGCTGTTCAACGTCATCATGGTCAACCTCCTGGCGTCCTGCTATGCAGCGCTCCTGCCGATCCTGGCCAAGAGTGTGTATGCCGGTGACGCACGGGTGCTGGGCTGGCTTTGGGGCGCGGCGGGCGCGGGTGCGTTCGTGGCCACGCTGGTGCTGGCGGTGGGCGGAGCCTTGCCTCGCCTTCGCCAGTTCATCGAAATGGGCGCAGGGCTCTGCGCCCTGGCACTACTGGGTTTGTGCTGGGCGGGGCAGTTGCAGCTGGCATTGCTTGCCCTGGTGGTGCTGGGCTTCGGCATCACGCTGAGCAATGTAAGCACTAACATGCAGCTGCAGAGCCAAGCGCCAGGCCATCTGCGCGGACGTGTCAT
Organism: Pseudomonas sp. KCJK9111; assembly: GCF_046231935.1. NCBI lineage: Bacteria > Pseudomonadati > Pseudomonadota > Gammaproteobacteria > Pseudomonadales > Pseudomonadaceae > Pseudomonas > Pseudomonas sp. KCJK9111. The sequence continues at coordinate 9,277 of NZ_JBJJMO010000013.1, forward strand.
TGCGTTCTACATCGCCATGCGCTTCGGCTTCGAGGCACTGGGCGGAATGGCCGCCGGGCTGCTGGCTGCTCGGGTGGGCGCTCCGGCTACCTTGGGTGCAGCCGGGGCACTGTTGCTGTTGGGTGTGGCGGGGACTTGTGCATGGCGCAACCGTCGGGCTGCATAAACGCGCCGGGCTGGCCTGCTGTTGGCAGGCCAGCCCGAATGGGAAGAACGTCATAACCCAAGCATGTTGTAGTGCACGTAGTACATGATCCACAGCGACAACCCCACCAACAGCGTGATGATCACCACCGTGAACACCAGCGCGATCAAGTTCCAACGCTGCTCTCGCGCTGTGGTCAGGTGCAGGAAAAACACCATGTGCACCACGATCTGAACCAGGGCGCACACCAGCACAGCGATGAAGGTCAGGTGACGCGGCAGGCTGGGGTACATGGCCAGCCCGAAGGGGAGCAGGGTGAGCAGGGCGGCCAGGACGAACCCTGTGTTGTAGGAACGGTGGTTGCTCTGGCTAGCGCCGGCACTGCTATGCACATGGCTTTGACGATTCATCAGATCACCCCGAACAGATAGACGACGGTAAACACGCACACCCACACGATGTCCAGGAAATGCCAGAACAGGCTCAGGCAGCTCAAGCGTGTGGCATTGACACAGGTCAGGCCGCGTTGATGGACCTGCATCATCAACAGGGCCATCCAGATCAACCCCACCAGCACATGCAGGCCGTGAGTACCCACAAGCGTGAAGAACGCCGTCAGAAACGCGCTGCGTTCAGGGCCTGCGCCCTCGCTGATCAGATGATGGAATTCGTTGATCTCCATGGCAATGAAGCCCAGGCCGAGGAGAAACGTGACGCCCAGCCAGCGCAATATCCAGCGCTTGTCCTGACGGTGATTGGCGAGCATCGCATAGCCGTAGGTGATGCTGCTCAACAGCAGCAGGAACGTCTCCACCAGCACATAGGGCAGTTCGAAGATGTCCGCCGCGCTGGGTCCACCTGCCACAGACTGGCCCAGCACCGCGTAGGTAGCGAACAGGGTGGCGAACAGAATGCAGTCGGTCATCAGGTAGACCCAGAAGCCGAACAGGCTAAGGGAGCCTGCGTCTTCGTGGCCATGCTCCTGCTCGCGGGCCGTTTCGTTGTGCACGACATGGGACATGATTCAGGCCTCCCCCAGCCGTTGGCGCCGCTCGGTTTCCATCCGTTCGACCTCTTCGGCCGGGATGTAGTAGTCGGTATCGGGGTCGTAACTGCGCACGATCAGGGTGGCGATGACTGCCAGTGAACTGGCGATGACCAACCACCAGATGTGCCAGATCAACGCGAAGCCCAGCGCCGTGGACAGAACGCCCAGCACCAGGCCCAGGCTGGTGTTGCAAGGCATGTGAATCTTGCGAAAATCCATCTCGGCCAAGGTTTTCACGCCTTTCTCCTTCATGCCCCAGTACGCGTCGATGCCGCCCACGACCGGTTGTTCGGCAAAGTTGTAGAAAGGGGGCGGCGAAGCGGTCGCCCATTCCAGCGTACGCCCGTCCCAGGGGTCGCCTGTGGTGTCGCGGTTCTCATGACGTTTGCGGATACTTACCACCAGTTGCATGACCTGGCAGGCCACGCCGCACAGGATGATCAGTACCCCGACCATTTCCAGCAGCAGCAAGGGCCGCCACTCGGGTACGTCGAAGTGATTCAGGCGCCGGGTCATGCCCATGAACCCCAGGAAGTAGGACGGCATGAAGGCAAAGTAAAATCCAGCCAACCAGCACCAGAAGGCAGCACGCCCCAAGGGGTCGTAGAGCTTGAAACCGAAGGCCTTGGGGAACCAGTACGTCAGGCCGCAGAGGTAGCCGAAGACCGCGCCGCCGATGATCACGTTGTGGAAATGGGCAATGAGGAACAGGCTGTTGTGCAACAGGAAGTCCGCCCCAGGCACCGCCAACAGGACCCCGGTCATGCCCCCGATGCTGAAGGTGACGATGAAGCCAACCGTCCACAGCATCGGCGTTTCGAAACGCACTCGGCCCCGGTACATGGTGAACAACCAGGTAAAGATCTTCACCCCGGTGGGCACGGCGATGATCATGGTCATGATGCCGAAGAACGCATTCACGTTGGGCCCGGCGCCCATGGTGAAGAAGTGGTGCACCCAGACGATGAACGACAGCACCGTGATGACGATGGTCGCCCACACCAGGGAGTAGTAGCCGAACAGCTTCTTGCGCGAGAACGTCGAGGCCACCTCCGAGAAGATACCGAATGCTGGGAGTATGAGGATGTACACCTCGGGGTGGCCCCAGGCCCAGATGAGGTTCACATACATCATGGGGTTGCCGCCCAGTTCATTGGTGAAGAAGTGCATGCCCAAATAGCGATCGAGCGTGAGCATGAACAAGGTGGCAGTGAGGATGGGAAAGGCAGCCAGGATCAGGATCGAGGTGCACAGTACCGTCCAGGTGAACACTGGCATGCGAAACAGCGTCATGCCGGTGGTACGCATTTTCAAGATGGTGACGAAAAAGTTCAGCCCGGTAAGCAGGGTGCCGACCCCGGATATCTGCAGCGCCCAGATGTAGTAGTCCACCCCCACCCCGGGGCTGTACCCGATGCCCGACAACGGGGGGTAGGCCACCCAGCCTGTGCGGGCAAATTCGCCAATGCCCAGCGAAAGGTTCACCAGCACAGCGCCGGAGACGAACAGCCAGAAGCTGACGGCGTTCAAGAATGGATAGGCCACGTCGCGTGCGCCGATCTGCAGGGGTACCACCACGTTCATCAGCCCGACCACGAACGGCATGGCCATGAAGAAGATCATGATCACCCCGTGAGCGGTGAAGATCTGGTCGTAGTGCTCAGGTGGCAGGTAGCCGGGCGATCCGTCCGAGGCCATGGCCTGCTGGGTGCGCATCATCAACGCGTCGGCGAAGCCGCGCAGCAGCATCACCAAGGCGACGACGATGTACATCACGCCGATGCGCTTGTGGTCCACGGTGGTGAACCACTCTTGCCACAGGTATTTCCATTTGCCCATGTAGGTAATGGCCCCCACGACCGCCAGGCCCAGCAGCCCGACGACGGCCAGCGTGTACATGATGATCGGCTCGTGGAGGGGAATGGCATCCCAGGTCAGTTTTCCGAACATGGTCTTACTCCTTGCTGCCTTGGGGGCTCTCGCCCTGGGAATCACCAAGCCGGCGCTCGACCTCGCGGGAGCGGTTGACGCCCTGGTACTTGTCGATCAGCGACTGGAACAGGTGCGGCTCGACCTGGCCGTAATGTTCTACCGGGTGGGCAATACTGGGCTTGGCCAACTGCGTGTAGGCAGCCCCATCGAGCTGGCGCCCGGCAGCACGTGTGCGTTCGACCCACTCTTCAAAGCCTGCCGGGTCGAGGGCCAGCGCCTTGAAGTGCATGTCCGAGAACCCCGGCCCGTTGTAGTTGGCGGCTATCCCCGTGTAGTCGCCTGCGTGGTTGGCGATCAGGTGCAGCCGTGTCTGCATCCCGGCCATGGCGTAGATCTGGCCACCCAGGGCTGGGATGAAGAACGAGGTGATGGCCCCGTCGGAAGTCACCCTGAAGTCGATGGGCGTGTCCACAGGCATCGCCATCTCGTTGACCGAGGCAATGCCGAGTTCGGGGTAGACGAACAGCCACTTCCAGTCCATGGCGATGACCTGGACCTTGAGCGCCGGGGTATCGGATGCCAGCGGCCGGTACGGGTCCAGCGCATGGGTCGAGCGCCAGGTGACGACGCCCAGCACGATGATGATGGCCAGTGGTACGCCCCATACCACCGCTTCGATCAGCCGCGAGTGGCTCCAGTCGGGGGTATAGCGGGCCTTTTCGTTCGAGGCCCGATAGCGCACCGAAAACACCAGCGCCATGATCATCACCGGTATCACCACGATCAGCATGAGCAGGGTGGCGAGGATGATCAGGTTGCGTTGCTCGAGCCCCACCTGCCCCTTGGGGTTGAACAACACCATGTCGCAGCCCGAGAGCTGGAGTGCCACAGTGCCTAGCGCCATCATCCAAAGCAGTCGGCTTGCCGTTTTCGGTTCCCTGGCCATGTGAGCGTCCCGTAATTGTTGGCAGATGTTTCGGCTATCACCTGTGAGAGGAAACCCGTGCTGGCAAGGTTTTTTGCAATGTTCGATTAGTCGACGAATGGCAGCACAGGTCAGGGAACTTAAGTCCATGGGGCGGTGGGGTTGGCGCGCCACTTGAGCAAGGCCACTGAACCTTGCGCGCAGGTGCTCAGTCACAGCGCCATTGCCCAGACGAATGGAGCGCCATGATGGCCAGCGACGCAACTGCCTCACTCAAACGCGTGATCACCCTACCGTTGCTGGTGTTCTTCATTCTCGGGGACGTATTGGGCGCTGGCGTATACGCGCTGGCAGGCGCCATCGCCGACCGGGCCGGTGGCGCCATCTGGGCCCCGCTGGCCCTGGCACTGTTCTTCGCCCTGTTGACGGCGGCGTCCTACGCCGAGCTGGTCAGCAAATACCCCCGGGCCGGCGGTGCGGCCGTGTTTGCACGGCGTGCGTTCGGCTCGCCCTTGCTGGCTTTCTTGGTGGGGTTCGCCATGTTGGCGGCAGGCATCACCAGTGCTGCCGGGCTGGCGTTGGCGTTTGCAGGGGAATACCTGCGCGTGTTCATCGACTGGCCTTCGGCGGTGCTGGCGCCCCTGTTTCTGGTGCTGATGGCAATGCTCAACGCCCGGGGTATCAAGGAGTCGCTAAGCGCCAATCTGGTCATGACCCTGATCGAACTCAGCGGCCTGGTACTGGTGATCATCGCGGTGGCGGTGTTGAGCGGCCAAGGGCAGGCCGAGCCTGCCCGCTTGTTGGACTTCGGTGAACAGGGCCCGGCAACTGCGATACTGGGCGGCGCCTTGCTGGCGTTCTACTCGTACGTGGGGTTCGAGACTTCCGCCAACCTGGCAGAGGAGATCAAGGACGTACGCCGGACGTACCCGCGCGCGCTGTTCGCGGCCTTGCTGGTGGCCGGCCTGGTTTACCTGGCTGTCGGCGCCGGCGCCGCGTTGGTGATGCCAGTGCAAGCACTGATCGACGCCAAGACGCCCTTGATGGATATCGTGCACAACGCAGAACTTGGGCTGCCCCACGGCGTATTCGCCATCATCGCCCTGGTGGCGGTGGCCAACGGCGCCATGTTGACCATGATCATGGCCAGCCGTCTGACCTGGGGCATGGCCCGCGATGGCATGCTGCCGCGCCTGCTGGGCCAGGTGCTACCCAACCGCGGTACCCCTGGTTATGCGATAGCCGCGACCACGCTGCTGGCCATCCTGCTGACCTTTACTGGCTCGCTGGAAGTGCTGGCTGAAACCGTCGTGCTTTTGCTGTTGTTCGTTTTTTTGAGCACGAACGTGGCCGTGTTGGTGCTAAAGAAGGACAAGGTCGATGCCGAGCATTTCTCGGTGCATCCGGTGGTGCCTGTGTTGGGTATCCTGTCGTGCCTGCTGGTACTGGGTCAGCAGCCCTTCGAGAACTGGCTGAGGGCGGGGGCGCTGTTGGGATTGGGTGCGGTATTGCACTGGCTGGCGGGCAAGGGCTTTGGTCGTACCGTCAGCGAGGGGGATGCGGGGCAGTGACTGGAGCATGCGATCGTGTGCGAGCTTTGGATGTCCAACCTATCTAGCGAACCGCGCCCTCGCGCAGACTTGTGCTGCTACTCATCAGGAACTCTTCAATGGCCAAAGAGATTGAAAGCCCTTGCGTTTCGAGCTGCAAGCTCAAGCATGAAGTGTGCACGGGCTGCGGGCGCAGCAAGGAGGAGATTAAAGGCTGGCGAAACATGAAGCGCTCTGAGAAGAAGGCAACGGTCGAGAAAGCAGCTGCTCGCTTGAAGAAGATCAAGAAGAAAGGGAAGGGTTGAGCGGTGTGCAGGGTTGGCAAACCTCGCGCAGTTCGGCGAGAAAGGCACGCAGTGGGATTAACTCTTAGCGGGGCAACCTTAATGGCCACCTCACCTCGCCCGGCTAGAGGTGTCGCGCATGTGCTAGGTGGGCCGTGTCTCAGCATCTCTTGACAGTGACATGCGAGATGCTCTCGCCCTGCATCATGTTGTCAGAGAGTTGGTCGCTAGGCGGATTGATCCGTATGCCCATCTGCAGTAGGAGACCGGCTTTTCATCTGCAGGGCAAGCGTACCGATGGCTACCAGTGCTGCAGCCGCGCCCGCAATCGGGATGTTGGCGAGCCCGAAATGGGTAATCACCCAGCCTGCGCCGATGCCTCCTAACGCCGTTCCGAGGTTGAACGATGCAATATTAAGCCCTGACGCCACTGCGCTGGACTGCGGAACATAATGATGTGCCAAGCGCAGGATGCGCAGGGTCGACATAGTCACTATGGCAAAAAACACCACTCCCAACAGCCCCACCAGCGTTAGTGTGGCTATCATCGAATCGCCCCAGATATGCAAGCTCAGTAGGTTAAGCATCAATGCCGTCAACCCACCGAGCAAACATCGATCAGCGTCGAAAGTATCTATGACATAACCGCCAAGTAAATTGCCGAGCATGGAGCAGATACCGAACAGCAGCATCGCAAGGCTCAGAACCTGCCGGGGTACACGCGTGATGTCCAGCAGGAACGGCGACACAAAGGTAAAAAATGAAAAAGTCGCCACGCTCACCAGCATTGCGATCGTGGCAGCTCCCAACAGTTCGCGATGCAGCAGAGCCGCGAGGCTTTGCTTCAGGTCTGTGGCGCACTGATTCGAGGAAAAGGGTTGCTGGCGCATTAGAAGCACCAAGCCGAACGTGCTGATCAAGCCCAGGCCGCCGATGGCCAGGAATACCATGCGCCATGACCAGTAGCTTCCGAAAAAGGTACCGATGGGCACGCCAAAGGCAATTGAAAGTGTCAGGCCCATCCATACCAGCGACAGCGCTCGCCCTGCGCGCATTGGGTCGACCAGTTTGACCGCTGCGTTGGAGGCCACTGCCATGAATACCCCATGCGCGAGGCCTACGACGAAACGCACCCCATGCAATGTCAGTACATCGGGCGCAAGACTGATAGCCACGCTGCCAGCGGCAAGCACGCCGAGGGTCAGCAACAACACGTTTTTGTCGCGCCAGTTGACCAACAGGGCCGTGATGATTGGAGCGCCAATGGCGGCACCCAAGGCATAGGCCGCGATGGCTGAGCCGACTTGCGAGATGGACTCATGTAAGTCCGCCGAGATCGCCGACACCAGGCCGGCAACGACGAATTCGGATAAACCGAATGTAAAAGTACAGAGCGAAAAAAAGTAGATGACGGCAGGCATAAAAACTCGGCTGTGGAGAATGGCAGGGTTGTCTCAACGGGCAAGGTGTGCAACGCGTAGGGCCAGTTCGAGGGCTTGTTCATGGTTGAGGCGGGGGTCAACCTTACTCACATAACGTCGGGACAAGTCCTCGGGTTGCAGGTTGCGCGCGCCGCCCAAGCATTCGGTGACGTCATCCCCTGTGAGCTCAAGGTGCAGGCCGCCCAGGCGAGTGCCGTATTCGCGGTGAACGCTGAAAGCCGCTTCAATCTCGCGCATGATCTGCTCAAAACGTCGGGTTTTGGTGCCGCACGTCAGGGTTACGGTATTGCCATGCATAGGGTCGCACAGCCATAGCACGTTGCTGCCTGAGCGAGTGACGGCGTTGAGTAAGGCAGGCAGTGTCTCCCGGAGTTGGTCAGCGCCCATGCGGTGGATAAGTGTCAAACGACCGGGTTCGTTACGGGGATTGAGCCGATCCAGCAATGCCAGCAAGGCCTCAGGGTTCACATCGGGACCGACTTTGACGCCTAGTGGATTGCGAATGCCCCGGCAGTACTCCACGTGAGCGCCCTCCAACTCGACGGTGCGTTTGCCGATCCATGGAAAGTGTGTGGACAGATTGAACCAACCGTCGAAGCCGGGCACTTGCCGCGTGAGCGCGTGCTCATAGTCCAGCAGCAGGGCCTCATGGGACACGAAAGTTTCACGGTTCAGGAAACGGTCAGCATCGCTGCCAGACAGCGAGGTCATGAAGTGTGCGGTGTGCTGCACCCCTTGTAGGGTGCGCTGGAAAAACTCCCGCTCGGGCAGCGCATCGATCCATCCAGTGGGCCAGTACGTGGGCTTTAGCAGTTCGTCGATGCCGGTTTCGTACAGCGCACGGACGAACCCAAGCGTTGAAGCGCCGCACGCATGGGCCTGCAACAGGCGCTTCGGATCTGCCCGGCGTGCGTGTGGGGTAAACGCGCTATCGTTGACGATGTCGCCACGGTATACCGGTAGCGTCTGCTGCCCCAGGGTTTCGCGCTCGCTTGAGCGCGGCTTGGCATATTGCCCCGCCAGACGTGCCAGACAGATGACTGGCGTCTGGAGGCCATGCATGAGCACCCGGCTCATTTGCTGTAGCACTTTCAGTTGACTGGCTGTGGCATCTTTGGAGCAGCGCTCGAAGGACTCCGCGCAATCGCCGCCCTGCAAGATGAAGCCGTGGCCGTTCTGGGCCTGGGCGATCAGACGCTTGAGTTGCAGGATCTTGTCGGCGCTCACCAGCGCTGGCCGCTGGACCAGTGCGTGCAAGGTGTGCTGGAGCTCGGCCGGGCAGGGGTAGGTGGGCTGATGCGAGGCTGGGTGCGAGCGCCAGGTATCAGGTGTCCAGTCAGTGGCCACGGCCTGGAACTGTGGGTGTGTTGTCAGCATTCAGCGTCTCCTTGTCTGTGCGTGAATCCGGGATCCAGCCGGCGCAAGTGCACTAAGTTGGCGTCTCGTTAACCGACTGCCGTGGCGATGTTCGGACCGCGTTCCTGAAGGTGGCGGTGATAGTGCGGCGCTAGGCGTCAGATGGGAAATATTATTAAAGTCTCTGTTTAATACCATTGGCGACGCTTAGTTGCTTTTTTGATAGGAGCCGTATCCATTCGCAATAAGCTGTTTGCTCAGTTGTAACGTTCGGAGGGTTGGCGTGTTGGGGGGGCGACGCCAACTAAATGAGAGGGGTGCGTCTCCAAGTATCGGTTCTTCTCTCTGATATCTGCAAGCTCTTACTAATAGACCGCGAAAGTATTTTACTTTGCCGGCCCGCTCGCTAATGCTCGCTGGGGTTTTTAACGAGGGCACGTTAATGTTAGTTCATAACGATCATTACTATAGGGTTTTGCAGAGCGCCGAATGCGAAATCCTGCGCCATGGGGAGTTGATCCCCGACGCCCCTTTCTATGAGCGAAAACTGCAGGCCGTGTGGGAGCGCGCCCGGCACAGCACGTACTATCGCGACCTGGACGACTTTAGCTTTGCCGGGTTCCGGGCCCTGGCGCTGACGCCCAAGGCCAGTCTTAAAGGCTCCCCGCGTGCGTTCTGCACCGTCGATTACGGCCAAGCCGCCAAGTATTATGCGACCACTGGCACCACCGGCGAGCCCACTCCCAGTCCCAGGCTCAAGGAGGACATAATTTGGAACGCCGTGTCGGTAGCGCTCCACTGGCGCCACATCATCGAACCTGGCTCACGGGTGGCCAACCTGATGCCCTCGGACATCGTCCCGGTGGGCGACCTGATCGCCAATGTATGCGAATACCTAGACGTTTCCCATGTGCGTGCCTACCCCTTCGCCACGGGGATCACGGATTGGGAGCGTCTGTGCAGGCTGTTCGAGACCTACCGTCCTACTGTGATATTCATCGCGCCTGGGGTGTTGGTGCAACTGACGCGCTATCTCAAGCAACGGCAGATGCTTGACCGTGTCAGTGAGTCGATCAAGGCGATTATGTTGTTGGGTGAAGTCAATACCCAGCCCTTCCGGGAAAACCTTGCGCAGTGGTGGGCCTGCGATATTCACGATGCCAGCTACGGCAGCACCGAAACAGGCACCCTGGCGGCGGTGACCCAGGGCAAGGTACAACGCTTGACCACTGGCACCAATTATTTCGAATTGGTGACCCCCAGCGGGCAGATCGTACCCTTGAGCAATGGTGCCAGCGGGCGTCTTGTCGTCACGCCTCTGAACCTGTACGCCCGCCCGCTGTTGCGCCTGGACACCGGCGACAGTGTAACCATCACATCCGACTGCGCCGTGGGGTTGCCGGGCCCGACGATGATGGTCAATGGTCGCGATTCCGACGCTGTCGTGGTGTCTGGGGTGGACCTGGAGATCCGCAAGATCGAAGAAATTGTCTATGGCCACAGCAACGCTACCGGCTACCTGATCGAAGTCGATCGCACCACGGACAGCGCCAGCCTGATCCTGGAGCGCGATGTAGTCTGGGACAATGAGTTGGAGGCGGTGCTTGCAGACGCGTTACGCGAGTGTACTGAGCAACGCATGAATCTGCGGTGGGACAGAATCCTGTTCGTCAACAACCTTGCGGCGGTCAGCAAGAGTGGGGCTTCGCAGAAAAGCTGGAAAAAGACTAACCTGCGTTTCGTCGGTGGCCAGCAATGAATGCGTTCAGCCAGATTCCGCCGCGCTTTCCCGAAGGTCGCGCAGTGGTCAGCGGCCAGCCGGACCTGTGGTGCACCTATGCGGCCATCCGCAGCCTGGCCTGGGTCAATCAATTGCAAACGGCCGACCAGCTGCAGATTCGACGCTACATCGAGTCGCGCTTGAACCGCGATGGCGGCTACGCCTGGAGCAAAGGCATGCCTTCGGATGCCTGGGCAACGTTTTACTGCACCGAAACGCTGAACGACCTCGGCACGCTGGAGCAGGTGTCGGAAAAAACCGAAGCTTGGCTGGACAGCCTGTGGGATGGGCATGCCTACGGCATGTGCGCGGGGCAGGGCGCGGATGTGTGGGCAACACACTATGCGGTGCGCACCTTGATCAACGTCTGTCACGGTGAGGTGAAAGCCCCGGCCGTACTGCTTGACTGGCTCAACGCGTTGCAGTGTGAAAGTGGTGGGTTGAGTTGGTCGCCAGCATTTGCCCAGCGCGGCAAGGCGGACGTGCGAGCGTGCTTTTATGCAGTGATGGCCTGGAAAGCCCTCAGCCAGCAAGGCGACTGGGTGCCGGCTTGGGACATGGATCGTCTGATCGAGTGGATGCAGGCCCAGCAGGTCGCAGGGGGTGGCTTTCGCTTCAGTGAGGCGGCCGATACCGCGTGCCTGTGGGCGACTTATCGCACGACCGCAACCCTTGCTGCGCTGGGGCGTGCGCCGTTGCACGGTGCCGGTTGTGTCGCATGGATCGAATCGTTGCGTGGCCCCGGAGGCGGTTTCGTGCGCTGGCAAGGCTATGACTGCGAGGACGTCTGGGCGGTGTTTTGTGCGGTTGGCTCGCTCAAGGCCCTGGGACGCGATGTGAGCGGGCTGGCCCAAGGCGTCAGTCGATTTATCCAGCAGCTGTATGTCGGCAGCGGCGGCTACACCTACCGTGAAAAAAGTGCAGCGGCGGACGTTCTAACCACTGCCGCCACTATCCTGGACGGTCGCCTCACCCCGCAGGCGCGTGCTTCGGCAGTGAAGTGGATCGAGGGTTGCCAGCTGCCCAACGAAGCTGGAGTGATGTACATGCCTGGGCGAGGCGCCGAAGTGCGCTGCACCGCCTGGGCGTTGGCGGCCGGCGCGCTGCGTGACTCGCCCGAGGCTCGGCAGGCTGTGCTGGGCTGGCTGGCGCGTATCCAGAACCCCGATGGCGGTTTGGGCTTCTGGGAAGGACGTGGTTCGGACATGGTGTCGACCGCCTCCGCGGTGTCGATCATCGCCCGTCTAGGCCGCAGTGACGGCGTCGACTGCGGGCAGTTAGAGCGTTTTGTCCGGCGTTGCTCTGTCGCCCAAGAGCCCCCGACCTTTGCCAACTTCCCAGGTGGCGTAGCGACGTTTCGCTCCAGTGTCCAGGCGCTCAAGTGCCTGCGTTACCTAGGCTACGCCGACCGTGAAGGAATGTTGGCCCTGTTGCGGCGGCACAAGGTCAAGCAGGGTGGTTTCGCCAATATCGGCAATCGCATTCCGGACTTGCTCAGCACCTACGAAGCCATGGCTGCCTGCTGTGACTTTGGCCTCGAGGTGGACCGCGCTCACGTGCTCTATTTCCTGGAAAACGTCGAGACAGACGGCGGCTACGCCTGGTCACCGATGTACCGCGAAGGGCACGATGCGCTGTCCACCTGCCTGGGCAGCCTGGTTAGGCAGTGGTTAAAAGGTCACCTGCCTGTACTTCCTAACTTATACCTGTCTTGAGAGGATGATGTGCCGACGATCAATATTCGCTCCGGATTTCTTGGAATAAGTGAAAAAAAGAAGATTGCCTTGAAAGTTGCTCGCGAACTCAAGGGGCATGGCCTGGATCCGTCACACTGTATGGTGATTTTCAGTCTCTTGGACGAAGACAGTCTATTCAGTGCAGGACTTCCGATGCCGATTAATCATGACGAGAGCAAGCGAAGTAGAGTGTTTTTTATTCGTGCTTCGATTGCCGCCAGCCGTGATCAGTTTTTCCGTAAGGATTTCGCCACGGAGCTGTTTAACTTTTTTACCGACCAGTTTGTCGATTCATTCTTTTATCTGCAGTACGAAGATGTGTTCCCTAAAAGTGTATTTTACGCCACGGGTGAAACATTGACTAACGCTGGCGCAAAGGATTAATAACATGACCCATTCCAACACTGTGAAAGAGGGTATTCGCTCAGCGCTTGAGGCCTTGCTCGGGCCTGAGGTCCGTACTATTGGCGCTGACCAGAGTTTTCGCGACTTCATCGGCGAGCGCTTCGACAGCCTGATGGCGGTAGAAGTGGTGACCACTATCGAGGAGCGCTTTGGTATCGAGGTGGACTACGTTGGCGATGACGTTCGCTACTGGTTCGAGACCTTGGAAAAAATGGAGCAGTTTGTCACCGAGCGCCTCGAAGACACTGCCACGTTGCAGGCGTTCTAGGTGATGAACGTGGAGCACGTTTTTCGTACCTCCGGCTCAACCCAGACACCACGCCAGTGGCTCCGCACCAGGCGGCAGATGGAGCAGGAAGCGCGGATGATTCTCGGCACATGGGCCACCGATGTGACGGACATCCTGGCGTTCGCCCCTATAGAGCACAGCTACGGCATGATCCTGGGTCAGATCGGGGCCGAGGTGACCCAGGCCAGGTTGCAGTGCTGCTCACTGGAGACACTCAGACTGCCGGACCTGCAAGTCAGGGGGCCGACAGTGATCTTGTGCATTGCCAGCACCTGGACACTACTCACGTCGCTGCTCAAGCGCCTTGCGCCGCAGGTACCGGTATTGGTACTGCACAGCGCCTCGGCTTTGCCGTCCAAGGCGTACGGGGTGGTCAGTCGTTTTGTCGGGCAAAGGGTGACGTTCATCGAGTTGCTCGGTTCGACTGAGACCGGTGCCATTGCCCATCGGCCTGTCAGCGAAACGCCCATGCTCTGGACGTTGTTCGACGACGTATCGTTGCTCAGCCCGGTGGGTGTTGAGTCACGCCTCAGCGTGCGCAGCCCACGAATCGCTAGGGCCGTCGAGGATGAAGTGGCTGCGACAAGTCATCAGAGCGATGACTGGATTATTGCGACAGGGCCCGGGCAATTCGAGTGGCTAGGGCGTGCCAGCCAGCTGATAAAAATCAATGGCGTGCGCCAGGACCTGGGCGTCTTGCGCGCTGACCTCAGTGCGGTTACCCAATGCCAGCACCTGGCATGTGTGCCCCTGCGCGATGAGGTACGCGGCGAGGCCTACGAAATCGTTTTCAGTTCGCCCACGCTCAGCGCTGCAAGCATCATCCAGGCCATCGAGCGCCTGGGAAGGCATATTCCCAAGCCGGCGCGAATTCGCCACGTCACGCAGGTGCCGTTGTCAGCCAGCGGCAAACCGCAGGTATGGGCTATCCAGCAAACAGGGAGTCGTGAGTCATGAGTATCCGTACTGCAGAGCAGAGCGTTACTGCTTACCTGTCAGGCCACACCAGCCAACGTGAACAGGCTGATGCTGTGCCGGATTTTCTCCGGTTACCGTTACGCCAGCGCTACCTTTTGGTACAGCAACAACCCCAGCTGCGGTATCAATGGGCCAGGCAATATAACCAGTGGGCAGGCTCGGCGGATAGCCAATACCGTTGCCTGATCTCGAGCTTGACCGACGACAGTGTCCTGTTCCGCATGGGGGTCAAGGACACCGTCGATGTAGCCGGCTTGCCGACACGCCTGGGGTTGCGCAGTTACCGGCACTACCCTGATGTCTCTGCCAGCGCCTTGTCGTCGTTGCTACCCGATGTGCGCGTCCTGTTCAAGGTCGCCACTACCGAACTCAACATCGGCTTTGGTTGCGGGGCTCGTAACCCGTTGTACCCAAGCATTGACCCTTCCGGCTCCAGCACCGGCTCGGCGGTAGCCGTGGCTGCGGGCTTATGCGACATCTCCCTGGGCACCGACGTGCTGGGATCTGTGCGTTGGCCGGCGGCCCATTGCGGCATGGTCGGGCTGCGCATGACGCACAAGGCCTCCAACCTGGATGGCGTGTTTCCGTTGTCACCCTCAATGGACGCTTTGGGTTGGGTCACGCGTACAGTCGATGATCTGGACTTCCTGATGCCCATGCTGGGGATCGAACAACATCTGGGCGAGCAAAAGCCGTTGGCCGAGACCTACCGGGTTGGCGTGCTGAGTCACATTGACGAGCATGTCACCAGCGCGCCGATGCTCGCCATGATGCAACAGGCCAAAAACCTATTGGCTGATATGGGCCTGCCTCAGGTGCCCATGCAATTGCCAGCGCTGTGGGCCAATCGTGGGGCGGCTTGGCAATTATGTGCGCGGGACGCTTGGTTGGCTTCCCAAGTGTGGCGAGAAATCTTCGACACGGACCTGCATTGGTCGACCCAAGCCGCACTGGATGTGGGTGCCGCTGTGAGTGATACCGAGCACAGGCAGATAACCGAACGCATGCAATCGGTGCGGGCCGGTATTGACCAGTGTTTTGAAGATGCAGGTGTGGATGTGGTGGTTTTTCCCATTGACCCTTGCCGGCCTTTCGACGTGCGTCGGCCGCTGCCGGGCGACTCGACCATCCCGTCACCGACCGATCCGGATTATGCGCAGAAAATTGGCTTTACCCCATTAGCCAGCTTCAGCGGCCTTCCGGCGATCACCCTGCCGATCATGCTCAGTGCTGACGGCAAGGCCCCCCTAGCTCTGCAGATCATGGGGCGGCGCGACAGCGAGCTGCAATTGATCGACTTGGCGAAACGCCTTGAAGCGTTGCGCGGCCCTTTGCCTGCTGCTGCAATCGACCACTGAGGATCATCTGATATGTGTGGAATTACAGGCTGGGTCGACTTTACACGAGACCTCAGAGATCAACGGCCGTTGGTGGAGAAAATGACCACCAGCCTCACGCGACGCGGTCCGGATGCCGAGGGCATCTGGCAAGGCCAGCACGCAGTGCTTGGGCACCGTCGGCTGGCAATTATTGACTTGAGCGGCGGCGCGCAACCGATGATATTTACCACCGTAGGGGGCGCGACGGTGGCGATGGTGTATACCGGCGAGGTGTATAACTATGCCCCGCTGCGTGAGCGTTTGCGCAAGGCCGGGCACCACTTCACCACCCGCAGCGATACGGAAGTGGTGCTGCACGCCTACCTAGAGTGGGGCGAGCGATGTGTCGACCACCTCACCGGCATGTTTGCGCTGGCCATTTTCGACGAGCGCCTGGGGCGTTTCCTGCTGCTGCGCGATCGCCTGGGGGTCAAGCCACTTTTTTATGCGGCGCTAGACGCAGGTTTGCTGTTCGCGTCGGAACCCAAAGCCATCCTCGCTCACCCGCAGTTTCACCGAGCGTTGGACGTTGTGGGCTTGGTTGATGCGTTATCCCTGTGCAAAGCAACAGCGCAGACCGCTTTCAAGGGCATTCGTGAATTGCCGCCTGGCCATTGCCTGCAATTGCTAGCCGGGCGTGCACCGAGCCTACATCGCTATTGGGCGGTAGCGCGTTACGAGCACACCGACACCGAAGCGCAGACCGTCGAAAAAACCCGGGCCTTGCTGGAACAGGCTCTAAGCGAGCAACTTTATGCCGACGTGCCGGTCTGCTCCTTGCTCTCAGGCGGACTGGACTCGACCATTCTCACTGCCATGGCGCAGAAAAAGCTGCGTGCCGAACACGGCAGTGTGGTCAACTCGTTTTCGGTCGACTTTGTCGGGCAGGCCGAGCAGTTCTGTGCCGATACTTTCCGCCCGGATCGCGACCAGCCCTTCGCGCTGGCGGCGGCCGAAGCGATCGGCAGCCATCACCAGACCATCCTGATCGACAACCAGGAATTGGTGAGCGAGACGGCGCGGCAGTCGGTGTTCAGGGCCAACGACTCGGCTCAGACGTTCGGCGACGTGGACACCTCATTGCATTTGCTGTTCAAGGCTATTAGCGAGCACTCCACCGTGGCCATTTCCGGTGAAGCGGCGGATGAAGTATTTGGTGGCTATGCCTGGTTTCGCGATTCTCAGGCGCTTGAAGCCCAGCGCTTCCCCTGGCTTTCACGCATGCAGCTGCTGCAGCCGGAGATGATCAACCCGGACTTCAACAAACTGTGTGACTTCGCCGAATACCAACGCAGCAGTTACGGCCAGGCCGTCGACAGCGTCGAGCATCTGCAGGGCGACAGCGCTGGGGAGCGCAGGATGCGCGAAGTCTGCCACATGCACCTGCATCGCTGGCTACCGATCCTGCTAGATCGCAAGGACCGCCTGAGCATGTACGCCAGTCTCGAAGTGCGCGTGCCGTTCACCGACCATGAGCTGGTGCAATACGTCTACAACGTACCGTGGAGCATCAAGGGCAAAGACGGGGTGGAGAAGTGGTTGCTCAAGCAGGCCTGTGCCGACCTGGTACCTGACGCCGTGCTGCGGCGCAAGAAAAGCCCATACCCGACCTCTGCCAACATGGCGTATGAACATTTTCTGCGCGCGCAGACCAAAGCGCTGTTGCGACAGGCCAGCAACCCGGTCTTCGAGATAATTGATCGCACCCACCTGGGGCGCGAGCTTGAACAGCCTGTGGGTTATTTCAACTCCCAGCTCAAGCGCAATAACCTTGAAACCGCCTTGACCCTTGCCGCATGGCTCCAGGATTACCAGCTGGCGCTCTAACTGACCTGAGCGGCCAGCATCCCCTCGACCTGAGGAGCGACGTTGACGTCGAGCATGGAAATGAAGCTGTCCATCAACGGTGATTCGTTGTGGGTGTTCCAACTCATGTACAGGCCGATGGCCGGGTTGGGGGAGGCGGTCACTGGGTAGATACGACGGAACAGGACCTTGTCGCGCATGATCGAGTTGGCAATTGACTCAGGCACCAAAGCAACGCCGAAACCGCAGGCCACCAGGCCTATCAAGGTATGAATCTGCGCGGCCTCCTGCACCACCTTGGGGTAAAAACCGGCGGCTTCACACAAGGCGATCAGCTGGCTGTGATAGCCGGTGCCCAGCGCTTCAGGGGTAAATACGAAGTCTTCCCCGGCAAAGTCCCTCAAGTCGATCTGCCCTCCCTTTGCCTTCGGGTGGTGGGCGGGCAGGGCCATCACGATCTCTTCGTCCAGCAACAGGCGTGACTCGACGTTTTCCGCCGAGATCGGCAACTTGCGCATGAAGGCAATGTCCGCTTCTCCCGACAAAATGGCCTTGGCTTGGCTGGAAGAAGGCATCTCCTTGATGATCAGTTGGACTTTGGGGTAAGCCTCGCGGAACTGGCGCAGGGTACTGAGCAGTGACTCGTAATAAGCGATGGACACCGCCGTCACTGTGAGTTTGCCGGCAATGCCCTCGGACACCTGGCGTGCGTGTTCGATGCCCAGCTCCAGCTCCTTCAACGTGCTGTAGGCCGCATTCAGGAATGCACTGCCAGCGGGGGTTAGCTTGACACCGCGCTTATTGCGCGTGAACAGACTGAACCCCAATTTGTCTTCTAGCCGATTGATGGCTTGGCTCAACGGGGGCTGGGCCATGTGCAGGCGAACAGCGGCCTTGTGGAAATGCAGCTCTTCAGCCACGGCGATAAATTGGCGTAACAGGCGAGTTTCGATCATTTCTTCTGTTCCTTCATCTGAACTGATCTGAGGACGGGGGTGCGGCAATGTGACCGATTAACAGACCCTCGACTAAATACTAAATACAAAGTGGAGCTAAGTTAAACGTAGGATCCAATACGTGCAAGCGGTATCGCGCAGGTCCGAGTTCGGTGGCGTGGCACAGGGATGGGCCTTCAGATGAGTAATCATCGAGAAGTTATTCGGATTGACCAGCAACTTGATATGAGTCCGGTATCAACGGGCGTCGCCGTTAGTATTAAACAGCGTAAACATTCATTGTTAAAGTGGGGCGGTACTCAGGAGGAAACAGCCCATGAACTTTACAGGAAAGACCGCCATTGTAACGGGTGCTGGCCGAGGGCTCGGTCTTAATTATGCGCACGCATTAGCGACGCTGGGCGCTAATGTGGTAATCAGTGACATCGGCGCAGATGAGCTGGGCGCCGGGTGCGATGGCTCCATCGCCCTGGAGGCTGCGAAAGCGCTGCGGGACAAAGGTTTCAACGTGTTGGGGCATCATGGGGACTTGTCCGGTGAGCAGGGTTGCGAGCAATTGGTGGCAACGGCCATCGAGGCATTTGGCCAACTCGATATCTTGATTCACAACGCCGGCTGGGTCGGTTATCAAGCGATTGAAGAGGCTGATGCGACATTCATTGGTCGCGCGGTGGATATCAACATCTATACCCCCGTGTGGTTATGCAAACATGCCTGGAAACACCTCAAACAGTCCGCTGCCGCACGGGTCGTGCTGACCTCGTCCGACCGCGCGATGTACCAGCAATATGCCCAACCGGGCCTGGTGGCGTATGCCGCCGGCAAGATGGCTCAACTGGGCATCATGAATGCGCTAAGCATGGAAGGCACCAAAGCCGGCATTCTCGTCAATGCGGTATCTCCAGTGGCCAAGACCCGCATGTGGGGCGTGACGGGTAAACCGGAGAACCTCAAGCCTGAATGGGTGACGCCCGGCGTGGTGTTCCTGGCGTCGCAGCAGTGCCAGGATACCGGTTATGTTCTGCGTGCCAGCAATGGCCAATTTACGGCGACGCGATTTGTCGAAAATCCAGGTGTGGATTATCCGGTCGATCTGGCCCGAGTGAAGGCCACCAGTGCTGAACAAGTTGCCCAGCTTTGGGACCACATCAAGGAGCGTTGAACATGCCTACTCAAGAAGCGCTCAAACTGTTCTCACCGTGCCAGGCCGACCTGGGTGAAAGCCCGGTCTGGGATAAATCCCATCAGTGCCTGCTCTTTGTCGACATCAGTGGCGGCCAGATCAATGCGCTGGACCTGCACGGGCAATTGACGCGCCTGTATCAGTCGCCTGCGCGCATTGGCGCACTGGCATTGACTGAAAAGGGCAACCTAATTTTCTCCCAGAATGCTGGCGTTGCCATCCTGGACCGCACCAGCCTGCGGGTCACCCAGAACTCAAAGCTGGCCATTACATTGTCGTCCTATCGCTTCAATGATGGTGCGTGCGATCCACAGGGTCGCTTCATTACCGGTTTGATGGATGAAGGTCACAGCGCCAATACGGGCAAGCTCTATCGATACGATGCCGGCCTGAACGCCTCAGTGATACTGGACGGTCTCAGTCTACCCAACGGACTTGCGTGGGCAAGTGAGGGCGAGGAGTTGTTTTTCGTCGACTCGGTGGCCCGCACGCTTTACCGCGCTCCTTACCCGGCGAACGGCAATTACCTGCAACAGGTGTCGGTGTTCGCTCGGACACCGGAGCAACTGGGCCGACCGGACGGCCTAGCGCTGGATGTCGAGGATAACCTGTGGGTTTGCCAATTCAACGGAGGCTGCCTGCTGCAGTACGACCGCCATGGTGTGCTGTTGCAGACCTTGCCGGTGCCGGTGCCACGGCCCACCAGTTGCTGCTTTGGCGGACCGGATATGCGTACGCTGTTTATTACCACCGCCAAATTCGGCATGTCGGCGGCCGAGCACACGGACTATCCGGCGGCTGGCAATATCTACAGCATCCGGGTGCCAGTGCCCGGAAAGCCGCGCCACCGTTTCAAGGAGCTGTAGCCTCTACGCATCAAGGCCTTGGTAGGCCGGCAGGTGTCCTTGAGTAGTCGGTCAATGCCATCACCTTTTCCTGAATTTGGCCCACCATTGCGCCGTGCTCCGCGGCGCTTTTTTCTTTGATGGCAGACCACTCCTGATCGGCCATCAAGTTCGCCCAACCCTGGCGCATCCTTTCTGAATCCGGCCATCTGATCAAATAGATAAACTCGGTACGCTGGTCGGTCTTGGTTTCCCACAGTGCGATGATGTCGAACCCATGACGGGCCATGATGCGCATGGCGTGATCGCGAAATCGTTCATGAAACGCAACCTTATTATGTTCGAAAATTTCGTAGATGCGCAGTTGGTAGATGGCGTCATGCGCAAGCGGCGCTACGGTTGAGTCGATTGCGTTAGCGTGGGCAGGTAGGGAGGGCATGAATAGGCCTGCGAGAGTCAGGAAATGGAAAGCCAGCAGCGTGGTTTTGAATCGTGCCATGAAAGGGGCCTGCTCAAAAAACCGGGGAAGTTCCGCTGACGCGGGCAGCCCCTAGATGTTTGGGGAGCGGGACAGGTTTGTATAATATTTTTTCGACACGCGGGTGAGACGCCCGTAGTCTTAGTCGTGTGCGCGGCACATGTATTTGAGGCCAATCAAGGAGCGTCAGGGGAGGGCTATAACTGCGAATGGCCGTGTGAATACTTGCTTAACCGGGACCAGATTGGCTCGCAATTTTCAGACGAGCTTCCGTACAAGTGATCGCGTGGCTTTGAATCGCCCCTGGTTTCGTAGACACCTCCAAGCCTCATAATCAGGCCCAAATAGGAGGTGTCATGAGTCGTCAGCGTTACCCCGAAGAATTCAAGATCGAAGCGGTCAAGCAAGTGACCGAAAAAGGCAAACCAGTCGCCGAGGTCGCCCAGCGCCTGGGCATGTCCATGCACAGCCTTTACGCTTGGATCAAGGTCTACAGCAAGCCCCAAGAGCAGCGTCAGCAAGACAATGATCAGCAGGCTGAACTGCGCAAGCTACGCGCTGAACTCAAGCGCGTGACAGAAGAGCGAGACATCTAAAAGAAGGCCGCCGCGTACTTTGCCAAGGAGTGCGGCTGAAGTACGCCTTCATCAACAAGCACTCGACGGATTACCCAGTGCGTCGCCTTTGCCAAACCCTCAAGGTGCATCCCAGCGGCTATTACGCTTGGTTGGCCGAGCCTCAATCTGCCCGAGCCAAAGAAGATCAGCGCCTGCTTGGCTTGATCAAGCAGGCCTGGTTAGAAAGCGGCGGCGTGTATGGCTATCGCAAGATTCACGATGACCTGCGAGAGTTAGGAGAGATCTGTGGGCGAAATCGAGTCGGTCGCTTGATGCAGGCAGAGGGGCTGCGTTCGCAAACGGGCTATCGCCGTCGTCCTGGGTTTTATGGCGGAAAACCAACAGTGGTATCGCCCAACCATCTGGCCCGGCAGTTCAAGGTCTGTGAGCCGAATAAGGTCTGGGTGACCGATATCACCTACATCCGCACCTATGAAGGGTGGCTGTACCTGGCGGTAGTGCTGGATCTGTTCTCTCGCCAAGTCATTGGTTTGTCAATGAAGCCCAGGATGAGCAGCGACCTGGCTATCGACGCCATGCTGATGGCCGTGTGGCGACGCAAGCCACAGCAGCAAGTGATGATTCACTCAGACCAAGGCAGTCAGTTCAGTTTCTCAGATTGGCAAAGCTTCCTGAAGGCCAACAATGTGATCAGCAGCATGAGCCGACGGCGAAACTGCCACGACAATGCCGTAGCCGAGAGCTATTTCCAGCTTTTGAAGCGGGAGCGAATCCGACGAAAGATCTACGCAACGCGTGACGAAACCCGAAGTGATATTTTCGATTACATCGAGATGTTCTATAACCCCAAGCGTCGACACAGCAGTGCTATGCAGCTGTCTCCAGTAGAGTATGAGAAACGCTATTTCCTGAGCTTGGAGAGTGTCTAGGAAACCAGGGGCGATTCAGATTACCGAAAGCGCTGAGCATTTTCGGTTGGGGGCATCCTTTTCAAACCATCCAAAGCATGCCCTCAAATATGCCCCAAATGTAGCAATTCGCTGGAAGTAAATGGTTCTTCGAGGCTAGAGAAACGCAGAAATGACCAGCTAACAAGCATGCACGAAGCCCCTAAAGACTGTCAGGGTCGCCGAAGAACATCTGAATCCTAGACCTCAACCACCGCTCCGCCGGATCATTGTCCTGCGCCCCGCGCCAGGCCATGTGCAATTCAAAACTGCGCACCTCCAACGGCAGCTCTTCAGCCCGCAACCCACC
Source organism: Pseudomonas sp. KCJK9111 (assembly GCF_046231935.1). NCBI lineage: Bacteria > Pseudomonadati > Pseudomonadota > Gammaproteobacteria > Pseudomonadales > Pseudomonadaceae > Pseudomonas > Pseudomonas sp. KCJK9111. The sequence goes on from NZ_JBJJMO010000013.1 coordinate 31,629, forward strand.
GGCCGCTGTCAGGGCATCGGCCGTGTAATCGGGCACGGTGGCCACAATGTCGGTGCCAGCCAGCAGGCTGCCCAGGCCATTGAACTGCGGCACGGCCAGGACCACGTGGCGCTTGCGTCCAAGCGCCTGCAGGGCTTCGTCGATGAAGCCCGACAGGTCCCCGGCGAACGACACCAGGGCATGGGGCCTTGCGCAAAAATCATCGAGGCTGATGCTGCCCGGTACGCTGTCGGCCCGCAGCAGCTTTGGTCGGCTGCGGCGCAGCACTTTGCGTTTGGCATTGGCGGGCAGTTCGCTGGTGTAGCTGACGCCGACCGAAATTTCACCGGAGGCCAGCAAGGTGGGCATCAGCAGGTAATTGACGCGCCGTATCACCAGCACGATACCTGGCGCTTCGGCGCGTACGCGCTTGAGCAACTGCGGCAGCAGGCCGAATTCGGCATCGTCCGACAGGCCGATGCGAAACACCGCGTTGCTGGTGGCTGGATCGAACTCGGCCGCTCGGCTGACGGCCGTGGAAATCGAATCCAGTGCGGGCGAAAGCAGGGCGAAGATTTCGTTGGCGCGGGCGGACGGCTCCATGCTGCGGCCAGTGCGCACAAAAAGCGGATCATCGAACAGGTTGCGCAGGCGCGACAGGGCGGCACTGATGGCGGGTTGGCCGAGGAACAGCTTTTCCGCTGCACGGGTCACGCTTCGCTCGTGCATGAGCGTTTCGAACACGATCAGCAGGTTGAGGTCTACGCGACGTAAGTCGTTTCGATTCATCGGGGCGCTTCGCCAGAAAAGGAGCAGGGGTGAATATTAAGGCCAAAGGCTGGTAACCTGCACCCATCCAGGGGGCCAATTGCAGGGAAAATGCAGGGCCCAATCGATGACAGGCATGTCGACTATTAATGACCGCGGCTGGTCTGATGGGTAAAGCCCGGATAGAGTCAGTGGTAATTGATGTTTCACGAGGCGAGGTAGGCGATGTCCCGCATGATTCGGTTCCACAAGTTCGGCGCTGCGGATGTGCTCCGTTGCGAGGAGCAGGCCGAGCCGATGCCCGCCGCCGGTGAGGTGCAAATCCGCGTCGAGGCGATCGGTGTCAGCTGGTACGACGTGCTCTGGCGCCAGAACCTGGCGTCCTCCCGTGCACGGCTGCCAGCCGGTATAGGTCATGAAATGGCCGGCGTGGTAACGGCGGTGGGCGAGGCGGTCGACGACATCGTGGTCGGTGACAGGGTCGCGAGCTTCCCGGCCACCAGTGCCAACGACCACCCGGTGTACGGTGACGTCATCGTCTTGCCGCGTTCAGCCATCACCCGTTATCCCGAGGTGCTGACACCGATCGAAGCGAGCGTGCACTACACGCCGCTGCTGATCGCCTATTTTGCGTACGTCGATCTGGCCCGTGCAAAAAGTGGGCAGACGGCACTGGTCACCGATGCCAGTCATTGCGCGGGCCCGGCGTTCGTGCAGCTGGGCAAGGCGCTTGGGCTGACGGTGTTTGCCGCGACCAAGGATGACGAGCAGCGTGACTATCTGCTCGGCCTGGGCGCTGACAAAGTGATCGTCACCGAGGAGCAGGACCTGGTGATGCAGGTAGGCAAGTACACCGAAGGTCGCGGTGTAGACATGGTGCTCGATGGCCTGGGTGGGCCACAGATGTCGTTGCTCGGTGATGTCTTGGCCCCGCGTGGCAGCCTGGTGCTGTATGGCCTGCAAGGCGGCAACCAGACCCCATTCCCGGCCTGTGCTGCATTCCAGAAGAACATTCAGTTCTACGTGCACTGTATTGGCAATTTCACAGGCAAGCCCGAATTGGGCATCAGCCAGGACCAGGTGGCCTTGCACAGGGCATTGCGCGACATCAACCAGTTCACGGCCGACAAGCTGCTCACACCGCAGATCATCAAGGTGTATCCGTTCGAGCAAGTGGTCGACGCCCATCGGTACATGGACCAGTGCCCTTGCGGCGGGCGCGTGGTTCTGGACCTTACGCCAGCCTGACAAGCCGCTTGCTGATGGCTCGCTTCACTGGGTGGGCATCTACAGGTCGCTGCCGGCCGCATCTGGCTTTACCCGCACATACTCCTCCCAACAGTCAGCCGTCGCCGGCGTGATCCCCGGCGACGGCTGACTGTTCTTGGTTGTTTACTCGCTTCGACCCGTGGCGGGGGTCTGTGCATGAATTTATAAAAGGATAAGTCCTACAATGGACGAAGACTGATACTACATAAAGTTTCAGTGTTCTCGAGTTGCAGAAATATTTCGCCTCTTATCTTTGATTGAAGTCTTTAAGTTTCAACGTCAAGCTGTCGTTTCATCACCGCTGACTACTTTTTTTTCCCTGATCTGTATCTTTAATTCTTCTGTTGCCTATCGATAATGGCGCAATGACAGTTTACGCAAGGAGCGTGATATGAGCAGGGCTGAGCTGGCTGGGCAATGGCGTGAAGGTCCGGTGTGCCATGGGCATGCGGTGAGGGTTTCCGATGTGTGTCGACAGTGAAGGTGAACTCCGTTGTGCGTGAACTGTAACGACCTTTCGGAGTACCCCGGGCCGGTGGATGCCAAGTGCTTGTGCATCGACTGGCCGCATGAACTGGACGAGGTAATATCGTGACGGCTATTCACGATCAGGCTATGCATCATATCTATCGGCAAGTGCTGGAGCGCTTGTTGAATCATATGTCCCAATCACAACGTGCGTCCTTGCAGTTGTTGATTCAGCGATTGCTAATAGCTGCCGGAGGTGCTGAATATATCGGGACATTCCGTGTATTGGTCCTGCATGGCAACGACCGCCGTAGTGCAAGGTTACTGGCCATGCTTCGGGCTGCGCAATTGAGCATCGCCGCACGCGGGCCAGTCACCTTCCAGTTGCGCGTGTTGGTGATCAGTCAACCCGCTCCCGGTTTCAACACCCTGATAGCTCACGAGCGTGCGTTCAATGCCTTGTTCCTGCAGGATGATCCTCGCGTTGAGTTGCTTATGGTCCAAGGCCGGGCGGTCAGACCCTTTTCGCGAGACTGGGTGCCCAGTAGAGACGACGCCCCTCCGGCCAGTACTGCCATGCTGCTGTTGGGGCATCTGGCAGGGACCAGGCCCGAGGGGTTGCTAGGCGCTTGGCTTTATCTGGAGCTGGCAACCACCTTCAGTGAGGCCGTGCAGTCCCAAGCACCTGTCGACGTGATGATCACGGCAATACCGGCGCGAGAGCGGCATCGTTTTCTGGCCTGGTTCCGGCGCATCCTGCACCTTGCAGGCGAAAATGGCTTGCCCGAGGCGCAGCATTGCCTGGCTGCGTTGGCCGATGGGCTCAGTCAACTGTCACAGCGGCTGGAGGGTGTTGGTGGCCAGGAAACCAGGCAGGCAGGCCGGGAGGTGCAGGCACGTACACCACTGCGGGTCATGGCGATCGATGAGCTTCTGGCAGACTTGCTTGAAGGGCAAAAACTCGAATTGATGCTCGGCAATGCGTGTGCAGTGCCAGAGGATGCCTATCCATTGGGGGCGTTCGTGGAGCCTGAAACGTTGGCGCAGGTGCGCCAATTGCAGAGCCGCGCTCAGCAAACCCTGGGGTGCAGGCCCGCATTGTCGCTCAAAAGTCAGGTAGACAAACCGGGCCGGGGCCGCGCCGCGCAGGCGGGCGGCGTGCTGGGTTTGAGTCACGATCAGTTGATTTGCCTGCTGTTTGCACCTTTCGCTCGCAGGGGTGAGCATTTGGAGCGCTACCTCAAGTGCCGGCATACCGACATGCTGGTGGCATTGCCCTATTTGCACTACGCCTTACGCGGCGAGCCATGTCCACAGGCCGTGAAGGCTTGGCTCGTCAATGTCAGTGGCTTGCCTGTTGCACAGCTGCGGGCCGTGTATGAAACCAGCTTGCCTGCCTCGGCCATGCGCGTGTTGAGGCACCTGGCCAGGCGTGACATCAACCTGCGTCTGCTGTGTCAGGCGCCATTGCCAGCGCAGGGCAGTGACGTGGAGTGGTCGTGATGCCGCAGGCCCCTCATCGCGAGTTTGCCTACCGCAAGGTCTACCGGTACATCGAAGCACTCATCGATCAATCGCCGCCCGGCCAACGACAGCGTTTGCCCTCGCTGCGTGGCCTGGCTTCGAGGCTGCGGGTGTCGTTGGGCACTGTTCAGCACGCCTATAACCTGCTGGAGGAAGCCGGCCGTGTTCAGCGCCTGCCCAGATCGGGCTACTTCGTGCACGGTGCGTCAAGCAGCGAGCTGGCCATCGTGCCCCGGCAGCTGCCGGTATTCGAGCCATCGCTGTTCGAGCTGAACTTGCACAACCATGAACGCCGGCTGGCGCGTCAGCGGCTGCGAGCCGTGGGCAGGGGTCAGGATCCGGGCAGCGTGAGATTGCGTCAGGCGCTTGCAGAGCGCTACACCCATTCCAGCAGCCGTTACTGGTGCGCCAAGGATGTGCACGTGGCGCCGGACCTCACTGCGTTGCTCGATACGGTGTGGGCAGCGCTCGAACTTCGGCATGCGACAGTACTGGTTCATTCACCGTGCTGCTGGCAGCTACTGCAGGCGCTCGCCCGGACCGGGGTGCCCGTGCTGGAGGTGCCAGTGGATACTCGGGGTGATCTGAATCTGTATGCGTTGACCTGTCTGTTGGAAAGCGAGCCAGTGGGGCTTGTGGTGTTGCCCTCATGTCTGAGCACGCCACAAGGGCGGTTAGTGTCCTCGGCGGGCCAGCAGCAGTTGGGCCATCTGCTTTCACGCTATCGGGTATGGGTGCTGGAAAGCGACCTGGACAGCGAGCTCTGTCACGCAGGCCCGCCTGTCATACGCCAGCGGGACTGGGTGGATGTCAGGCAACTGTTGGTGGTGGGTGGGTTCGAGGCAGTGCTTGGGCCCGAGGCCCCGTATGCCTACGTACTCGGACCAACCGGTGCACTGACCAGAGGCTTTGGCGAACGGGCTTTCCGCTTGCCACCCTTACGCATGCAAGCGCTGGCCTGCATGTTGGACAAAGGGGAGGTGGATGCACAATGGGCCTGGCTTCGCCAGGCGCTGCAACGCCGTACCCGAACATTGGCACGCGTGCTCGCGTTACGCTTCGGGCCACAGTTGCAACTGCGTTTGCCCGACGGCGGCGGCTTGCTCTGGGCAAGGTTGCGCCAGCCTGTGCATTGGGAGTCCATTAGCAAGGCGCTGGCAGGCACGTCGCTGCATGCCATGCCTGGCAAGCACTTCAGCTTGCAAAGCCGCTTTCAGCACCACCTGGCCCTGGGCTGGACCGGCGATGACCCGGTAGAGCTACAGATTGCCGTCGATCGATTGGCTCGGATCGCCGGGCATCCTTGATGACCTTACCAGCCGGCATCGGCCGTGCTGCCACGGTGCGAGGTGCACGGCCCGACCCGCGGCACTTGTCACATGGACCAATCTGTATGTATAACCAGTACCCCGTAAAGCTGCCGTCCGACCGATTTCCGTGATTGCCCATTCTGTCGAAGATCCCCTGTATTACCTGCATAACTTCCGCCAGGTCCTGTGCTGGGTGGGTCAGCGCTATGCAGACCTGCTCGATCTGAGCGAGCAGGCGTTCATCGCTGCGTTCGCCGAGTTGGACCCGCCTGCGCAAGCGATCATGGTGCGCATGGTCATGCGCAAGGGTGAGCTGTTTCGAGATGATCGCCTGCAGTATGCCGAAGTCGGTGATATCGGGCAGGCCCTGGCACCTTTGATCGGGCTCGGCTGGGTGTGCGAGCCCGAGCACTTGACCCTTGAGCAGTTGTTCACGCTCTTGCGCAAGGATGAACTGGCGCAGTGCTTTGCAGCGCAGCTCAGCCGGCCGCGTGCGGCCAAGCATGAGCTGCTGGCCGAGTTGCAAGCATTGGAACTGGCTCCGCGGTCGCTGCGCCAATGGTTCGCCGACAGTGAGCTGCGTATCGTGCAGTGGTGTCGACAGCCGGTCTGTGACCGAATTCGGCTGCTGTTTTTCGGCAATCTCTATCAAGACTGGTCGGACTTCGTGCTCGCCGACCTGGGGGTATTGCGTTTCGAGCAGGTAGCGTTCAGCGCTGACTCGCGGGCCTTGCACCAGCGCTCGGAGGTTGATCTGGCCCTGGCACTGCACCAGTGCGCCGAGCGTCTAGAGGAAGGCGCCGATACCGCTTCGATCCTGGCGACACTGCAAGGCTTGCACAGTGGCAATGCATGGCTGGCCAGGCGCCGCGCGCGGTTGCTGTTCGCGCTGGGCCAGCAGTGCGAACGCAGGGGCGAGTGGGATCAGGCCATGGCGGTGTACGCCCAGTGCGCCCATCCCCAGGCGCGCATTCGTCAAGTACGCGTACTGGAGCGCACACAGTCCTGGGAGCAGGCCCATGCCCTGGCTCTGCAACTGGCAGCAGCGCCGGCCAATGCGCTTGAGGTACAGGCGCTGGAGCGCATGTTGCCGCGCCTGGCGCGCAAGCTCGGCGGGCCACCTCAGCGTCGCCAGCGCCTCAAGCCCGTCGAGTTGATCGAGCTGGAACTGCCCAGATCCCACGCCGAGCTTGGCGTCGAGGAAGCGGTGCGACAGCATCTGGCTACGGCGGGGGGGGAGGTTCACTATGTGGAAAACACCCTGTTCAACAGCTTGTTCGGCCTGCTGTGCTGGGAGGCCGTGTTTGCCCCGGTCCCAGGAGCCTTCTTCAACCCATTCCAGTCGGCGCCACAAGACTTGCACGACAGCGACTTCCAGCATCGGCGCAGCCAAGTGTTCGAGCGTTGCCTGAACCGGCTGGACGACGGTACACATCGGCAGGCCATTCTGGACTGCTATGCCACCAAGCGCGGCCTGCAATCGCCTTTCGTGTTCTGGGGCATGCTCAGTGAAACCCTGCTTGACCAAGCCTTGGGCTGCTTGCCGGGCGCCCATCTGAAGCAGTGCTTTTTGAGGCTGCTGCAGGACATTCGCAACAACCGCACCGGTATGCCGGACCTGATCCAGTTCTGGCCGGAGCAAGGCCGCTATCGCATGGTGGAGGTCAAGGGGCCAGGTGATCGCCTGCAGGACAACCAGCTGCGGTGGTTGGAATTCTGCCGCCTGCATGGCCTGCCGGTCGCGGTGTGTCATGTGCGCTGGAGCGAGGTGGCGTGAGCTACAGCGTGGCTGTACGGGCGTTGTGTGAGTTCAGCGCGAAGGTGGGTGACTTGGACCTGCGCTTCACGCCGTCGCCGACAGCCCAGGAAGGCATTGAAGGCCATCGGCGCGTGGTCGCCCGCCGGGGGGCGGGCTATGAATCGGAAATCGCCCTTGAAGGGCAGTTTGAAACCCTGCGTGTTCGCGGACGCGCCGACGGCTATGACCCGGCTTGCAACCGCCTCGAAGAAATCAAGACCCACCGCGGTGACCTGGCCCGCCAGCCTGACAATCATCGCCAATTGCATTGGGCACAGGCCAAGGTCTATGGCTGGCTGCTGTGTCAGGCGCGTGGCCTGTCAGCCCTTGATGTGGCCCTGGTGTATCTGGACGTCGACAGTGATGGGCAGACGCTGATCACCCAGCACTGCACGGCGACTGATCTGCAGGCCTTCTTCGACGACCAGTGCCAACGGTTTCTGGCCTGGGCTCACCGTCAGCAACGGCGCCTTGCGCAGCGCGACCTAGGGCTACTGGCGCTGCGCTTTCCCTATCCGCAGTTTCGCCAAGGGCAGCGGCAGCTGTCTGAGACCCTGTACAAGGCCGTGAGCACTGGCCGCTGCCTGATGGCCCAGGCCAGTACCGGCATCGGCAAGACGCTTGGCACGCTGTTTCCCCTGCTCAAGGCCATGGTGCCGCAGCAGTTGGACAAGCTGTTCTTTCTGACAGCCAAGACACCGGGGCGCGCGCTGGCCCTGGATGCCCTTCGCCAACTGACCGATACCCAGGCCCAGCCCGGCTTGCGCACGCTGGAGCTGATCGCCCGCGACAAGGCCTGCGAACACCCGGACAAGGCCTGCCACGGGGAGTCATGCCCGTTGGCGGCGGGCTTCTACGACAGGCTGCCTGCCGCACGCGAAGCCGCCGCTGCCCAGCCCTTGCTCGACCGCAGCAGCCTGCGCGCAGTGGCGTTGGCCCATCAGGTATGCCCGTATTACCTGGGGCAGGAAATGGCGCGCTGGGTCGATGTGCTGATTGCCGACTACAACTACTACTTCGATGCCCACGCCTTGCTCTTCGGCCTGGCCCAGGCCAACCAATGGCGTACTGCCGTTCTGGTGGACGAAGCCCACAACCTGGTCGAGCGCGGCCGCAGCATGTACAGCGCCAGCCTCGATCAGGGCCAGCTGCAGGCATTACGTCTACGTAAGCCGGCCGGGCTGACCACGGCGCTGGACCGTTTGAATCGGCAGTGGAATGCGCTGCACAAGGAACAGCGCGCGCCCTACCAGGCCAGTGACGCGTTGCCCCAAGCGCTGCTACGCGCGCTCCAGCAGTGCACCAGCCTGATCCAGGAGCAGATGAACCAATCCCCGGCGCATACCGATCCGCACCTGCTCCAGTTTTTCTTCAACGCATTGCAGTTCAACCGGGTGGCTGAACTGTTCGACGAGCATTTTCTGTTCGACATCAGCGTGCGCAACGGCCCGCGCAATAAGCGCTATTCCACCCTGTGCCTGCGTAACGTCAACCCGGCGCGGCTGCTCTCGCCGCGTATGCAGGCGGCCCGCAGCGTGACCTTGTTTTCAGCCACCCTGAGCCCCCGGCGTTTCTACCACGACCTGCTGGGCATGCCGGCGGACACCGCCTGGCTCGAGGTAGCCGCGCCGTTTCGCGCCGAGCAGCTGGAAGTGCGCATCGCAAGTCAGGTTTCCACGCGTTATCAGCAGCGCAGCGCCTCGTTGGCGCCAATCGTCGAGCTGATTGCGCAGCAATACCAGCGCCTGCCGGGTAACTACCTTGCTTTCTTCAGCAGCTTCGAATATCTGCAGCAGGTGGCCGAGCTGCTGGCGCGCCAGCACGGGCAAATCCCCCTCTGGTCGCAAGCCCCAGGGATGGACGAGGGCGAGCGTCAGGCGTTTCTCGACCGTTTCGTCGAGGGCGGCCGCGGCGTAGGGTTTGCGGTGTTGGGCGGGGCCTTCGGTGAAGGGGTCGATCTGCCGGGGACGCGCTTGATCGGCGCGTTCGTGGCCACTTTGGGCCTGCCCCAGGTCAACCCGATCAACGAGCAGTTCAAGCAGCGGCTTGGTCGCCAGTTCGGCGCCGGGTTCGACTATGCCTACCTGTATCCGGGGGTGCGCAAAGTCATCCAGGCAGCAGGCAGGGTCATCCGGGGCGACCAGGACCGCGGGGTACTGGTACTTATCGACGAGCGCTTTGCCGAACCCCGTGTTCAGCAGATGTTTCCAGGCTGGTGGCCGCCAGCGATTGCTTGACACTGCAGCGCGGGCCCTTTGCCGCTACTGATGAAAAGGCAGCTTTAAGGCCCTGCGTTCGTTCTGGTGGGCCCTTTGCGGTAAGATCAGCGACCACACCGTTCCACACTCCGTTGTATTTGAGGGCGGTGAGCGTGTCAGGTTCGCAGTGGCTTGGCCCGTGCGCTGTCTCCAAGGCCTGAGAATGGGTAGCTTGCACTCATCGTCCGCCTGCGCTGCAACACTGCTACAGGATTTATGTTTTGTCCGAACTTCCGAAAAACCCGCTCTTGCAGTACATGGACCGGCTGGCGCCCTCCAGCCAGCAGACCATGCGCTATATCCTCCAGGACGCTGCCGACCGGCTAGGGTTCGTGGACTGCAACCTGGTCGATGTGCCGTGGCATCAGCTCGAGCCTGGTCATGTGATAGGGCTGGTCGCCGCGCTGCGCAGCGATGGTTTTGCGCCCAATAGCTCGTCGCTGTACGTCAACGCCATCCGCGGCGTGATGAACGAGGCCTGGCGACAGGGCCTGATCGACCACGAGCACCTGCTGCGCATGCGCGAGGTCAAACCTGCCACTGGCTCGCGACTACCGCCTGGTCGCAACCTGCGGCGCAGCCTGATTCGGGAACTGATGGACGTCTGCGCCGCTGACCCGCGCCCGCAGGGCGTTCGTGATGCGGCCATCATCGCCTTGTTGTACGGCACCGGCATGCGCAAGTCGGAATCGGTGGACATCGACCTGGATCAGGTGGATTTCGAGGCGCGCAGTTTGCAGGTGGTGGGCAAGGGCAATCACCAGCTGATCAAGTACGCACCGCCCTGGGCCTTCGAAAAACTGCAGGCCTGGCTTGACTTGCGGCGCGCTGGCTTGCCTGCCGGCGCAGAGGACGATCCGTTCCTGTTCAACCGAATTCGGCGGGGCAACCACATCACCCGGGCTCGCATCACCAAGCATGCGATCTACTACATTGCCCGCCAACGCGGTGCGCAGGTCGGTGTGAAGATCATGCCGCACGATTTTCGTCGCGCCTTCATCACGCGGGTCATCGAAGAGCATGACCTGTCCATCGCTCAGAAGTTGGCGCACCACGCCAACATCCAGACCACGGCCATCTATGACCGGCGCGATGACAACGAACGTCGGCGTGCCGTGGACCGTTTCGACTACTGAACACGCCTATACCTTGTCGCTAGATAGCCCACCCCATGCCTAGGCCCACGAGCACCGCAATGGCGCTCGTGCATGCCCTTGGCTAGTGCGCGCACCAACTAGCTGCCCAATGCGGGCGCAGCGCTCTGATTCAAGCATCTACCGCTGACCCGCCGAATTGGCCCATTCCCTGCTATGTCCACCTCGAGAATTTGATCGAGTGGTCAGGCAGGAACGCGTAGTCGTCCCCGCCCGGTCCCCTCGCAACGGCCATGAGGCCACGCACTACAAGGGTTGCAGGATGATGCTCGCAGAGCCGCTTAAAGCATTGGACGACCCGACCGGGTGGAGCGCTTGTCTGCAATTGCGTTTTGTCGTTCGCGAGGATGTGACCCGCCTTGGTGCGAGCCGGCATTTCGGACCTCTTTTGGTGCAGCGGCCATTCTATCCGGAAGGCGCGCCATGCCACGTCTATGTCCTGCACCCGCCAGGCGGCATCGTCGCCGGTGACCGGCTAGAGTTGGACATCAGCCTGGAGCCCGGTAGTCACGCGCTGCTTACCATGCCGGGGGCAAGCAAGTTCTACCGCAGCGTGGGCCCGACGGCGCGCCTGACCCAGCGCTTTCACCTGGCAGCGGGCAGCACACTGGAGTGGCTGCCTCAAGACAGCATCTTTTTCAATGGTGCCAAGGCAACGCTCGAGAGCCGCTTCACCCTCGAAGCCGGCGCTCGACTACTGGCCTGGGAAACCTTGTGCCTGGGTAGGCCGGTCATGCAAGAGCGCTTCGAGCAAGGCGCGCTCGACAGCCTGCTGAGCATCGAGCTTGCAGACCAAATCGGCCTGCACGAACGCTTGCGGGTACGCGGTGGACGCCTGGAGAAGCTCGGTGGTCATCCGTTGCTGGCAACGTTCTGCGCTGCGCCCGCCAATCAAGACACGCTTGAGGCCATACGCCCGCATCTGGACGCGCTGGGTATCCCGGCAGGCGCGACGCTGCTCGGCTCGCTGCTGGTGATCCGCCTGCTCGATCACGACAACCAACACCTGCAACACACCCTGCAACGCCTTTGGCAGGTGCTGCGTCCGGCCATCCTGGGGCTGTCCGCCTGCCCGCCACGAATCTGGGCCACCTGAAGAGAGTACCGATGGAGCTGACCCCTAGAGAGAAAGACAAACTGTTGCTGTTCACCGCCGCATTGCTGGCCGAACGGCGCCTGGCCCGTGGCCTTAAGCTCAACTACCCCGAGGCGGTGGCGCTGATCAGCGCGGCGGTGCTCGAAGGGGCACGCGACGGGCGTACGGTCGCCGAGCTGATGAGCCTTGGCCGTGAAGTACTGACCCGCGAGCAGGTTATGCCCGGCATCGCCGAGATGCTGCACGACGTGCAGGTAGAAGCAACGTTTCCTGATGGCACCAAGCTTGTGACGGTGCATGACCCCATTGTCTGAAACCCCACCGGAGCCCCTGATGATTCCAGGTGAAATCCAGGTCGCCCTTGGCGACATCGAGCTCAACAGCGGCCGTGCCACCGTCAGCGTGAGCGTTGCCAACCACGGCGACCGCCCCGTGCAGGTCGGGTCGCATTACCACTTCTACGAGGTCAACGCGGCCCTGGTCTTCGAGCGTGGCCCCACCCGCGGGTTTCGCCTGGACATCCCGGCAGGTACCGCCGTGCGTTTCGAACCAGGCCAGGCCCGTACCGTGCAGTTGGTCGCCTATGCCGGCAAGCGCGAGGTGTATGGGTTTCAGGGCAAGGTCATGGGGCCTTTGGAGCGTGAAGCATGAGCCGACTGTCTCGCCAGGCCTATGCCGACATGTTCGGGCCCACGGTAGGGGACCGGGTACGCCTGGCCGACACCGAGCTGTGGGTGGCCGTCGAAAAGGATTACACCCTGTACGGTGAAGAGGTGAAGTTCGGCGGCGGCAAGGTCATCCGTGACGGCATGGGCCAAGGGCAGATGCTGGCCGCCGAGGCCATGGACCTGGTCTTTACCAATGCGCTGATCATCGACCACTGGGGCATCGTCAAAGCTGACATTGGCATCAAGCATGGCCGCATCGCCGGCATTGGCAAGGCCGGCAACCCTGACGTCCAGCCAGGCGTCACCTTGCCGATCGGCCCTGGTACCGAGGTGATTGCGGCCGAAGGCAAGATCGTCACGGCTGGCGGCATTGATTCGCACATCCATTTCATCTGCCCCCAACAGGTGGATGAAGCCCTCAACAGCGGCGTGACGACCTTCATTGGCGGTGGTACCGGGCCCGCTACCGGCACCAATGCCACCACCTGCACCCCAGGCCCCTGGTACTTGGCGCGCATGCTCCAGGCAGCCGACAGCTTGCCCATCAACATAGGGCTGCTGGGCAAAGGCAATGCATCGCGACCCGAGGCACTGCGCGAGCAGATCGCCGCCGGCGCCGTGGGGCTGAAGCTGCACGAGGATTGGGGCTCGACCCCAGCGGCCATCGACTGTTGCCTGGGGGTGGCCGAGGAGTTGGACATCCAGGTGGCCATCCATACCGACACCCTCAATGAGTCCGGCTGCATCGAAGACACCCTGGCCGCCATCGGCGAGCGCACCATCCATACCTTCCACACCGAAGGGGCTGGCGGGGGCCATGCGCCGGACATCATTCGGGCAGCGGGGCAGGCCAATGTACTGCCGTCCTCGACCAACCCCACCTTGCCTTACACGGTCAATACCGTGGATGAGCACCTGGACATGCTGATGGTCTGCCACCACCTGGACCCGAGCATTGCCGAGGACGTCGCCTTCGCCGAGTCGCGTATCCGGCGCGAGACCATCGCGGCCGAGGATATCCTGCATGACATGGGCGCCTTCGCCATGACATCTTCCGATTCCCAGGCCATGGGCCGGGTCGGAGAAGTCGTGCTGCGCACCTGGCAGGTGGCGCACCAGATGAAAAAGCGGCGCGGGCCCCTGGCGCCCGACACGGCGTACAGCGATAACTTCCGGGTCAAGCGCTACATCGCCAAATACACCATCAACCCTGCAGTCACCCACGGCATCGCCCATGAGGTCGGCTCGGTCGAACCGGGCAAACTGGCGGACCTGGTGTTGTGGTCTCCGGCGTTCTTCGCGGTCAAGCCGGCGTTGGTGATCAAGGGCGGAATGATCGTCACTGCGCCCATGGGCGACGTCAACGGCTCGATTCCAACGCCGCAACCGGTGCACTACCGACCGATGTTCGGCGCCCTGGGCGCGGCCCGCCATGCCACCCGCATGACCTTCCTGCCACAAGCCGCAATCGACGATGGCCTGCACCAGGCGTTGAACCTGCGCAGCCTGATCGGGGTGGCCCACGGCTGCCGACGGGTGCGCAAGGCCGACATGATCCACAACACCCTGCAACCGGTGATCGAAGTCGATGCCCAGACCTATCAGGTCAGGGCCGACGGTGAACTGCTGGTGTGCGAACCGGCCACCGAGCTGCCGCTGGCGCAGCGCTATTTCCTGTTCTGAAGGAGCCCCGATGTTAGTTCTGACCCGTCGTATCACCGACCCCGGCACCCATGCCGTAACCGGCACTGTCACCCTGGATGTGGACAGCCGCATCAAGAGCCGTTTGCGGGTAACCCTTGACGATGGCCGCGAAGCGGGCCTGATGCTCGAACGGGGGCACTTGCTGCGCGGCGGAGAACTGCTGACGGATGCCACCGGCAGCCAGTTGATCCGGGTGCAGGCCGCGGCCGAAGCAGTCTCGACCGTGCGGTGTGCAGACCCGCACCTGCTGGCACGCGCCGCCTACCACCTGGGGAATCGACACGTACCTCTGCAGATCGAGCCTGGCCTGCTGCGCTTTCAGCATGACCATGTGCTCGATGACATGCTGCGCGGCCTGGGCCTGACCGTGGAGGCCGAACAAGCGCCTTTCGAGCCTGAGGCCGGTGCCTACCAGAGCACACCCCATACCCATGGCCATGGTCACCCCTTCGTGCGCCTGCCTGCTCATTCCTGACCCTAATGGAGCTACCTATGAAAAAGACGTTCGCGCTGTTGTTACTGATGCTGGCGTTGCCCGCTTTCGCCCACCCTGGTCACGATACCCACCCGCTACAGGACGGGCTGTTGCACCCGTTGACCGGGCTGGATCACCTGTTGATGCTGCTGGGCACTGGCGTGTTGGCGGCGCTCACTGGCCGCACGTTGCTGCTGCCCTTGGCGACATTGGCGGCGATGTTCGCTGGTGCTGTAGGGGGGCACTTGTTCGGAAATGTACTGGGCATGGAAACCCTGATTGCAGGCTCGCTGGTGGTGGCCGGTGCGGCCATGCTGCTGCCAGCACGGCAACTGCTGCTGGCGCTGGCCATGCCGGTGTTTGCGCTGTTCCATGGCTGGGCGCATGGGGTAGAGGCGACGCCCAGCGCGTTCTGGCAATTCAGCGCAGGCTTCGTTGCAGTGAGCGGGCTGTTACTGGCCTGTGGCTACGCAGCAGGCCTGCTGCTGCGCCGCCATGCACGGCTGCAGAAAGCGTTCGGCGGTGGGCTGCTGGCCGGCGCAGCACTGGTGCTGGCCGGTTGATGAGCACCGATCTGGCGTTGCTGCGGTTGCTGCAGCTGGCAAGCCCCGGCTTGCCAGTCGGGGGCTTCACCTATTCGCAAGGCCTGGAATGGGCAGTCGAGGCAGGGTGGGTCAAGGACACAGATGGTTTTGCCGCCTGGCAGCGCGAACAGATCCAGGACACCTTGGCGTACCTGGACTGGCCCGTGCTTGTCCGCCTGTACAACGCCTGCCTGGCCAGCGATGCCCAGGCGTACGCCCATTGGTGCCAGTTCTTGCTGGCCAATCGCGAAACGGCAGAGCTGCGCCTGGAAGAGCAACAGCGTGGGGCCGCCCTGGCGCGACTGCTCGACGGTTGGCAGCTGGCACAGGCCCCGGCTTGGCGTGACAGCCTGGGGCTCACCCAGCTGGGTGGCATGGCCTGGCTGGCCGTGCATTGGGCGATCCCCTTGCGGCAACTGGCAATGGGCTACGGTTTCGCCTGGCTTGAAGGGGCGGTGATGGCCGGTGTCAAGCTGGTGCCGTTCGGCCAACAGGCTGCCCAGACCCTGCTGCATGCGCTGAGCAATGACTTGCCCGAGGCATTCGACCACGCCCTGACCCTTGGCGACGACCAGCTTGGCGGCGGCTTGCCACTGCTGGCCATCGCTTCATCGCGTCATGAAACCCAATACACCCGTTTGTTCCGTTCTTGAGGACTGCCTGAATGCAAAGCTATCAACAACCCCTGCGTGTCGGTGTGGGTGGCCCCGTGGGCTCCGGCAAGACCGCATTGCTCGAAGCGCTGTGCAAGGCCATGCGCGACCATTACCAGATCGCGGTGGTGACCAATGACATCTATACCAAGGAAGACCAGCGCATCCTGACCGAAGCCGGTGCACTTGAGCCTGAGCGCATCGTAGGCGTCGAAACCGGCGGCTGCCCGCACACGGCCATCCGTGAAGATGCGTCGATGAACCTCGCAGCCGTCGAGGAGCTGGCACGCAAGTTTGGCAACCTTGAAGTCATCTTTGTCGAAAGTGGCGGCGATAACCTGAGTGCGACGTTCAGCCCCGAGCTGGCCGACCTCACTATCTACGTGATCGACGTAGCCGAAGGCGAGAAGATTCCGCGCAAGGGTGGACCCGGCATCACCAAGTCCGATTTCCTGGTCATCAACAAGACCGACCTGGCACCGTACGTTGGGGCTTCACTCGAAGTAATGGAGCGTGACACTCAACGGATGCGGCCCGAGCGGCCCTGGACGTTCAGCAATCTGAAAAAGGGGGAGGGGTTGCAGGCGGTGATCGACTTCATCATCGAGCAGGGCATGCTGGGCGTGCGAACCTGACCCCCGCTTGATGGGCAATACCCAGCCAGCCAGGCGGGCCTGCCAGGCTGGGTAGACGCGACCCGGCAGCGCATCAGCCTGAGTGCGCGACGTGCTCCGGGGTCAGTTCATCCTGGAAATCCTCCTCGCCAGGCAATGCGGTGATCACGCTGAAGTCACTCACCTCGACCTGCCCACCGCCATAGCCCAGCAGGTGGAAGGAGAAGGCCTTGCGCTCCACCGGGTTGTCGAAACCGAACTCCATCTCCAGCGGCTCGTCAGCGGTGACCCTGACTTCCTCGGGCAAGCCTAGCGGCACATCCTGCTCCAGTTGCTTGGCCTTGAGCTGGATATACGCGGCGTGCCTGGCGTCCAGCGCACGCACCTTGACCCTGACCCGCGTGCGCGAGCCCTCGGGCATTTCCAGGTACTGCGCGCCGATCAGGTTATCGGCCCAATCGTCATGGATGCGCTTGCGCAACTGGATGGGTGAAGGCCCGCCAAATTGATAGCGCAGGTTGAGGGGGCTTTGCATCAGCGACTGGTCCAGTACGCCGGCCAATGCACCCATCTGCTGGCCCAGTGCGCTGTCGCCCTGGTCCAGGTAGCGGGCCTGATCGGCAATGAAACCTTCGCTGGCGTAACGGCGACAGCGCTGCTGGAAATCGCACTCGGTAAACACGCCCTTGCCGTTGTGGTAGCGGAGCATGCCATTGGTGAACGAGATCATTTCACGACCGGTGTCGTAGTCTCGGTACATCGACCGCCCGCCAAGGGCCAGCGGGATGGGCAGCGCGAAATAGTCCAGCAGCGAAGTGGCCAGGTCGACATGCCCGTAGGTGCCGCCCTTGAGATGAGGTAACTGGGCCTGATCGGGTGCGAGGGTCAGGTTGAAGCCCCAGGAAGAGGCCAGACGCACCCCATCGATGCCGTGGGATTCATCCGAGGTGATTACCACCAGGGTGTCCTTGAGCACGCCCCGGCGCTCCAGGTTATCCAAGAAGGCCCCCAGGGCATCGTCCAGATAGGCCACGGCGGCCTGCTTGGGCGTGTCGAAGCGCGCCAGGTAATTGGCAGGGGCGGAGTAGGGCTGATGGGTGCCGACGGTGAGCAGGGTGAGCATCCACGGTTTGTCTTGCTTGCGCAGTTGCCCGACGTAATTCAGTGCGCCCTCGAAAAAGGCTCGGTCATCCTTGCCCCACGGGAAGTCCAGGTAATTGCGGTTGGCGAACCACTCCACGCCATGTACCGAATCAAAACCTATGTGGGGCATGATGCGGTCCTTGGCCATGAAACGAAGCCCAGCGCCCTGCAGGTAATGGGTGGTAAAACCAGCCTGGCGCAACTGCGCCGGCAGGCAGGCCTGGTTGCGCTCGGCCTGGGTCAGCAACTCCACGCCCTTGGGCGTACCGTTGGCCAGCTTGTCGTAGTCGCCACAGAGCATTGCATACAAGCCGCGTATGGTCTGATGGCTGTGCAGGACATAGTCCGGGGTGTTCATGCCCCGCGCTGCCCATTGGCTCAGGCGCGGCATCAGGTCTTCGTCGAAGCGGCTGTGCAGCGCCTCGCGATTGGGGCGCAGGTAGGCACCCGGGATGCCCTCGACCGTGATGACCAGCAGGTTGCGCGCGCTGCCAGGGCCATTGAGCAGGCGTTGGCCGTTGAGGTCCGACTGGGTGAGGCCGGCGCTCGGCAGGGGGGTGAACGGCGTCGCCTGGCCGCTCCAGCGTTGCACCTGGCGCTGCACATCGCCCACCGCCGCAGAGACGAGCTGATGCCCCAGGTTGTATTGGCGCCACTGCTCGGCATCGGAGGGGGCCAGGTGTTGGCTGGCCCAATGCACACCGAACAACGCCAGGACCGCCACCCACGCCTTGCGTGGCAGCGATCGGCCAGGCTGTCTACGCGTCTTCCACGCCCAGACCAACCAGACCAGCAGCCCGGCACCCAAGGACCAAGGCAGCCAGGCGTGGGCCAGACCGCCCCCGGTGGAGTTCTCCATGAACTGCGGGTCGACCAGGTAGGCGAGGTCTGCGCTGGTGGGCAACCGTCCCACCGCGCTGACCAGTTCGGCCGAGGCGACCCAGAGCAGGGCCCACGCCAACAGCACCGGCAGCGCCAGCCACCAAGGCCGGCGGTGCAAAAGCAGCATCAGTGCGCCGCCCAAGGCCAGGTCGGAGAGATAGCCAAGCGGGTTGGACCAGCCCAACACGGCACGTGCGCCCAGAGGTAGCACCAGCACCAACACGGCCAAGGCGGCGAGCCGCTGGTGTGAGGGGTCTGAAAGGCTCTTCACAAAAAACGTTCCTTTGCCATTAAACCGTCATCAAACTGTGGCTGATGATAACAGGCGGAGGCCGGGCAAGGCGGGTGTGCAAAGCGCGGGCACACAAAAGGAGGGCCCGCGTGAGCGGGCCCGGTGCGTCGATCATCAGAAGTAGTAAGGGAATTTGAGGCTGAACGAGAAATCGGGCGCATCATCGGTCAGCCCAATGGACAGGTTGGGCACGATCGTGAGGTTGTTGGTCGCCGCAAACGTCATGCCGACGTTGAAGTTGGCCGCGTTGTAGTCGCTGTTGGAGACCGATTGCCAGTCACCACCGTCGGGCTTGATCTTGCTCTTGCGTCCGAACTGGTCGGAGACCGAGAACGACATGCTCATCTTCTCGTTCAGCGCGAAGGCAATACCCGCACCGATCTGCCACGAGTCGCCCAGCTTCACGTCACCTGGGACCTTGCTGTTGACCTGCGGGCTGATGTCGCTGAAGGAGTCTTGCAGGTTGTACGTGTAGGACAAGCTGCCGAACAGCACGGCCGGATCGAACGTCTTGACCAGCGAGATACCCGGCGTGATGGACCAGACCCCATTGCCGGTCGGCAGGCTCTCGGGCACGGAAAGGTTGTCGTTGCCCGCCACTTCGCGCAGCTTGATCCCATAGGGGTCCTTGCCGGTCGGCGCCTTGACCCGCAGGGTGGCCACGGCGTCTGGCCAGGTCTCGGATTCGTCCAGGAACTTGTAGGCGACACCTACGTTGATATCACCGATTTCCGGGTCACGCGTGACCGTGGCATCCGAGGTGCTCGGCCCGGCACCGCCTGCGCCGCCAGACGAATAGGTGGACTCGCGGTAGATGACCGGGACGTTGATGTCGAACTGCCAGCGCTGGTCCAGGTTGTAGCGTGCCGTCAGGTCCAAGGTCCAGTTGTCGGCCTTGATCCGGTCCAGGTTGATATTGCCCAGGAAGATCGAATCCAGCGCCAGGAAGCCGTTGAGGGTCAGGGCGCGGGTGTCGTAGTGGGTGTAGGTCAAGCCGGTTTCGAGGCTGAACTTGCCACCCCCGAAGAACCCGCTGGCCTCGTCGTACAGGTTGGAGACGCTTTGCGCAGGCTCGGAGTCTGCGGCCAGCGCCTGTCCATACGAACTGCCGGTGGTCCCAGGCGCCCCGGCAGCGACGGTCTGGGCCCCCTTGACCCGTTCGCTGGGCGATCGCACCAGGCGTTTTGGCGGGGGCGCGGCCGGAGTTTCTTCGACCTGGCGAACCCGCTGCTCCAGCACCATCAGCGCCTGCTGCTGGGCTTCATAGCGGCGCTTGAGTTCGGTCAGTTCCTGTTTGAGTGCTTCTACTTGCGGATCTACAGCGGCGTACAGCGATGTGGCGGGTGCCAAGGTTGTCAAACACACAACCGCTTTGAGTGCTAACGATCGTTGCATGAAGATGCCGTCCCTTCCGACTGCTGTGATGAGACTGAGCGTAGATCAGTATCCGACAGAGCGAAGCCCTTTGAGCTGGTCCAGGCTGCCGTTTAGCGAAGCGGCAGTCGGCAGGTTCTGGCGCATGACCACGTTCAGGGAGGTGACGTTGTTCACCAGGTTGCCATTGCCAAGCACGGTGGTGTTCTGCATCAACCCGCCCTGGGCCAGGCGCTGCACGCTGCTGCCCTGGTTGGCGTTGGCGTCTATGTTCATTTGTACGCCCACGCCTGTGGACGATACGCTCAGCGCGCCGGCACCGTTCTCGGCCATCAGCGTCTGCCCAGCGGCCAATACCTGGCCATGGGCCTGCACGGCAGGGGCCTGATCGGCCTTGGTCACGTTGACGTTTACAGTGTTGTACGCACTGTTGTCGTCGCCGGCCGCGCGGACCACTTGGGTCACCCCCTGGGTGGTGCCGAGCCCGGCACCGCCGCTCACCGTGCCGCTGCCTTGGGCGACCGGCTGGGCACCTCCCTGGGCCGTCGGCGCGCCGTGCTCATCGATCAGCGAGACATAGAACTGCGGCTTGATCGTGGCCTCTTGCACCTGCAAGGTGCTGCTGGCGCCTATCACTTCGCCGCGCGCGGTCTGCCAGGTGCTGCTCATGACGATGCCAAAACTCACGATTCGGCCCGGCATCACGTAGCGCCCACGCAAGCTCGCCAGCTCCTGGTCCTTGAGCTCGATGGGGTGCAGCACTTCGGCGTGGACAGGCAGGCTGGCCGTCATGCAAGCCAGGACCATCCAGATAGGGGTCTTCATGCAATGCTCCCCGGCGCATCATGCACCTTGTTCTTGGAAGAGGCGTTAGAAGAAATCGCTTCGAATGAAGCCGTAGTCCAGCAGATCGGCATCCTTGACCGGCGTGAAGCCGTCCAGGCGGCCTTTGGCCGTCAGCGGCAACGGAGGGTCGAGCAGGGCGTTGTGCTTGTCGTAGCCCTGGCCGATCACCGCGAAGATGATGCCGTTCCAGCCCTTGAGGAAGTCCTCGGTTCTGTAGCGCTTGTGCCCCAACACCGGATCGCCGATGTAGACCCAGCCGCGGTCGACCTTCTGCATGACCACAAAATGCTTGTAGCCGCGGATGTCCATCAGCACCACCACCGGGATTCGTACGCTGTTCAGGGTCTCGGGCGCCACCCGGTATCCCCGGGCGCGCATGCCCAGGCTTTCCACGTAGCGCTTCATGTCGAGCATCGAGAACCCCTGGGTGCGGACCAGGTTCTGGTCGGCATGGGTCAGCATGCCTTCGATGATCTGGTGTTCGTCCACGTCCAGCCAGTAGGCCTGGCGCAGGATGGTTGCCAGCGCGGCGGCGCCGCAGCTGAAGTCGGTCTTCTGTTGCACCAAGTCGGCGAACTTGCGTTCGCGCATGCTCTGGATGGGCTTGAACACCACCGCACCGCCGGGCAGGACGGACAGGGGCATCTGGGCTGCTTGACCCATGCTGGTCAGGCACAGCAGGAACGCCAGGGCGAATACGCGCATGATCGACGCCTTTGGATGCGTTGAAGATAGGCCCCCTGAAAGGGGGCCTTGGGTCTGGCATCAGAACGAGGTATTGGAGATAGCCAGCGAGTTGCTCTGCTGGTTGCCGACACCGGCCGCCACGTTCACGCCCAGGTTGCCGCTGCCGCCATTGACCGAACCGCTAAGGGTTGCAGTGTTGGTCACAGGGTTGGCCCAGCCGGTCGGGGTCAGCACTTGGAAGGACACGGTATTGCTCAAGTCGTAAGCGCTGCTTTCGCTGTAGCTCTTGGCAACGTCGTTGGAGGACTGACTGGAGGTTTCGCCAGACTTTTCAAACGCCGAAGCCGAAGCGTTCTCGTAGGACGAGTCATGGGACTTGGTGTACGAGGAGTCCCGCGAATGGTTATAGGCCGACTCGCTCGACTTGTCGTAGTTGGAGTCGAAGGCTTTCTCGAACGAAGAGTCGTAGGCACTTTGCTGCGAGGTATTCACCGAGGCGTCCAGGGATGCATTGAGTGAACCGTCGACGCTGCTGGTGCGGGTGCGCTCGCGATCACCGTTGGTCAGGGTCAGGGTACGCGTGGCATCGGCAGCCGCTGCCAGGCTGGCACTGAGGCTGGCGCTGTTCGAAGCGCTGGCGCTGCCGCTGGCCGAACCGTTCATGCCCCAGCTGTTGGAGCCACTGGCACTGGCACTGTTGGAGCCGCTGGCGTTATTGGCACTCGAACCACTCGAATTCCAACCGCTGGAGCCGCTGGAGCTGGCACTTTGCGAGCCCGCCAGGTTGAAGCTGGACGAGGCACTGCGGTCATCGGTCGAGTTCAGCGTACCTTCACGCGAGCTGGAACCGGTGGCCGAGGTGGTGAAGGTCAGGGTATCGACACGGTAAGTGCGGTCGGCCCCATTGTTGACCACAAGCCCAGGACCGTTCTGGTCGGCCTTGGCCGTAGCCGTGGCGTTGCCGATACCGGCATTGGTATTGGCGATGGCCATGCTGTTTTTCTGCTGGTTCAGGTCGCCGCCGGCAATGTTGATGCCTACGTTGCCCGAGCTGCCTTCGCCAGAGCCGCTCATCACCGCCGAAGACTGGGTCGACCAGTTGTCAACACGGTTGTTGTTGCTGTACTGGCTGACGTCAGCATTGGCTTGCGCGGTGCCGAAGACGAAACTGTTGTCCAGGGTAGAGTCGGCAGCGGCGTTGGCGATGGCCGACGCGTTGCCCTGCTGGTTACCGTTACCAGACGCCACGTTGACACCCACGTTGCCACTGGCGCCGGTTGCCGAGCTGCTCATTTCAGCTTCGTTCACGGTGCCCTGGTTGGTGATGGTGTTGCCGGTGCTACGCTGGGTGTCCAGCGCATCGGCCTTGGCCGAGATAGGCAGCCAGGTGGTGCTGTTGCCGTTGTAGCTGCGACGGTTCTGATCGGCTTGTACAGCAACGGCCATGACCGCAGCAATTGCGAAAACCAGAGGCTTGAGTGCCATCGAAGGTTTCATGGTGATTCTCCGTACTCTAAAGGTTAAGTGTCGTTCATGACTCAAACGGTCAGTCGGCGACTCGTATGCTCAAGGTGTTGGCCATGCGGTTTCCCACCCCGGCACTCTGATTCAGCTGAACCACGCCACGGCCACCGGTGAACGCCTGGTCACTGGTGGTGACCTGGCGATGACCTGTCGGGGTAGCAGCTGAGTCAAAGGTGTTGAGCAGCGTCACGTTCTGTTGCAGGAGGACGCTGTCGTCGATGCTTTGCGGTTGTGTTCCGACGCTGATGCGCAGGGCGTTGGCCTGCTGGGTGCCGGCACCGGCGCTCTGGTTGACGCCAAGCGCGCCATTACCGTGGCTGAACGAGGCGCCGCCAATGCGGGCTTGGGTATCCATGGGAGCGTGCGCAGGCGTATTGAGCCGTTGCCGGATCTGGGTCGTGGCACTGGCGCCGTGGCCAAGGGCAAAGGCCCGGGCATTGGCCTGCTGCTGCATGTCCCCGGCGGCCTGGTTGACCGTCATGTTGCCCTGATAGGCACGGCCGGCGTCGTCGATGGTGGCGTTGTTGCTGATGGCAGTCGGTGGCTGGGCCATGGCGGAGGCGCTGCACAGCAGGGTGATGACGAGCAGGGCAGGCTTCATGTCATTTGCCCCCCGTCAGGATCTGCAGGGGCGCGAGGCCTTTCTGCACGCTCGAATTGACCATGTTGGAGATCCCGTTGCCCGACCCTGCTCCACGCCCGCCAGAGAGGTTGGGCAACTGGCTCTGGTAGCCAAGGTTGCTGCCCAGGTGATCGGTGTGTTGGGTGATCAGGGCGTTGATGCCTGAGCTGCTGCTGATGCTGGCGAAGTCGCCATCGCTCAACTCGTTGGTCTGGCGCAGCACATGATTGACCGGGTTGGCATTGACGGTGGTGGGTGTGGGGTCCGGACGCAGTGGGGGAATCACGGCATTGCGTGTCTGCACGTCGCGGGTAATGACGATGGTGCCATTGTCGGCTTGGGCGGTCGCGCTGAGCGAGCTGATCGCGCACCCCAGCAGCAACAGGTAACCCAGGCGTTTGTCGATGTTCCTCACGACGGCAATTCCTTCTTCAGCCGCTGGCCTTGTTCAGCGTTGCGCTAGCAAGAGCAGAAGCCGTGCCGCTTTTGAGAAGTCGCTGTATTTCAGAGGGTTAGCGCGATGAAAGCTGTCGTATAGGGCTGCGTTGTGTCAGTGCTGATACAACGACCATGGACTGATGACCAAGCGGTCACCTCTAGGGCGTGGTTTGATTGGAATGACAGGCAGTGTATCGGTGGCGTGACACTTATCGGAGTTCACGGCGTAAGCCGCATGCTTGCGGGGTTGGTAACAGCCGGGGTGTGTCAGAGGCTTAACACCGGGTCAGAGCCCCGCAGCGTCGAGGCGACCAGTTCCAGCGCCAGGGCCTGACGTGCCGCCCAGTCACCTTCGATGATGCGATAAGGCTGATCGTGATTTTGCAGCCAGTGCAGGCTTGCCTCGAAAAACTGCTGGCGCTCTCGCACATCCGGTTGGGTGCGCTGGCCATCGGCAACCCAGGGCACGCCCTCTGGGCTGAGAAGCAGGTGCAGGTCGTAGTGACGATCGAGCAGAGCCTGCTCCAGCCAAGGTGGGCAATCGCCGAACAAGGTCTGGCTCCAGAGCATGTTGCTGAGCAGGTGGGTGTCCAGAATCAACAGCGACGGCGAGGCTGCGCGTGCAGCGTCTTCCCAGGCCAACTGCCCACGGGCGATGCTGGGGATGTCGGCGTAGCACGTATCGCGGCAGTGCTGGTCGATGAAATGACGCACGTACTCACCCACCACCAGCCCTCCGAAACGCGCCTGGATCTGGCCGCTGAGCCAGCTCTTGCCACTGGATTCGGGGCCGCACAGCACCACAACCTGGGTGCTCGTGACAGCGCTCATGGCTTCACCAACGCCGGGTCCCGGTGCCATTCCAGCCATCCGCGCAGGGCAATGAGGGTGAGCACCGCAAACAGCGCCGCGGTGAAATACAAGTGCTGGTGCAGGTACTGCCCGACATAGATGATGTCCACCACGACCCATAGGGGCCAGCATTGCAAGCGCTTTTGCGCCATCCACAGCTGGGCCACCAGGCTAAAGCCGGTCAGGCTGGCATCCAGCCAGGGCAGGGCGGCATCGGTCCAGGTGGCCATGGCAGTACCCAATGCTGCGCTAAGCAGTACGCCCAGGCCCAGGTGGATGACCAGCGCGCCGGGCCGTAAGCTCGATACCTGGCGTGCCGCGTCTTGCCGTTCAGGGCGCTTCCACTGCCACCAGCCATACAGTTGCAACAGCGCATAGGCAACTTGAAGCAGCATCCCCGAATAGAGCTTGACCTCATAAAATAGCCAG
Source organism: Pseudomonas sp. KCJK9111 (assembly GCF_046231935.1). Taxonomy (NCBI): domain Bacteria; kingdom Pseudomonadati; phylum Pseudomonadota; class Gammaproteobacteria; order Pseudomonadales; family Pseudomonadaceae; genus Pseudomonas; species Pseudomonas sp. KCJK9111. The sequence goes on from NZ_JBJJMO010000013.1 coordinate 57,040, forward strand.
GCATAGATCAGCACCATGATCAGGCCGAGGGGCCAGCACCAGGCGTTCTGCTTGACCGTGAGCCACACAGCGATGACGCCGAGGACGGCGGCGATGAGTTCAAGGCCGGACATCGGCGATCCTTGGAGATTTCAGGGAGGGGCGCGATTGTAGCGGTTAGCTCAAGGAAGGTGTAGAGCGTTGCCGGGATCAGGGCCGTCTAGCAGCCCTGAGCCGGTGTCGGCTTCAGACCCTGAACTGGCGCAGCAGTTGTTCCAGGTCCTGGCTGAGGCGGCCCAGCGCCACGCCGGCCTCACTGGACTGGCGTGCCGCCTCGGCCGCCTGCTGCGAGAGGCCTGCCGTGTCCAGCACGTTGCGGTTGATGTCTTCGACCACGTGGGACTGCTGCAGGGTGGCGCTGGCAATAGAGGCATTCAACGCTGTCAGGGTGTGCAGGGCCTGGTTGATCGCATCTAGGCTGGCGCCTGCTTCGCGGGCTTGCGTGACGGTTTGCCGTGAGGCCTCGCTGCTGGTGTCGATCGCCTTGACGGCGGCATCGGACTGGCTCTGCAAGTGTTCGATCATGGTGTGGATCTCGGCCGTGGACTGGGCCGTGCGCTGCGCCAGCAGGCGCACCTCATCGGCTACCACGGCAAAACCCCTGCCTTGTTCGCCAGCGCGAGCCGCTTCGATCGCCGCGTTGAGCGCCAGCAGGTTGGTTTGTTCTGCAATCGAGCGGATCACGTCCAGCACGCCGCCAATACGGGTACTGTGCCCGGCCAGGTCACGGATCACTTGCACCGCCTGTTCGATGGTGATGGACAACCGGTCGATCTGGGCCAGGCTGCCATGGATCGCCTGCTGCCCATGGGCTACCTGTTGCTGAGCGCAGTGCATTTCCCCGGCGGCCTGCTCGGCGGTCTTGGCTACATCCTGCACGGCGTAGGTCACCTCGTTCACGGCCGTTGCCACCTGGTCCATCTGCAGGGATTGTTGTGCGCTTTGCTGTTGCGCCGCACCGGCATTATCGCCCACATGGTCGGCTGATCTGGCCAGCGCATGCGCCGCACCTTGCAATTGCCCGATCACCCCTTGCAGCTTGCCGTTGAAGCGGTTGAAGTGCTCGCCCAGCTGACTGAGTTCATCGCGCCCGTGGGTGTCCAGGCGCCGGGTCAGGTCGCTTTCGCCGCTGGCGATATTGCCCATGGCCTGCACGGCTTCCTGTAGCGGGCGGGCAATGCTGCGTGCGATCACCCAGACCATCAGGCCCATCAGCAGCGCGATCGCCATACCCAGCAGCGAAGCGTCACGCAGCTGGCGAGCGAACTCGGTCTGTACGTCGTCAACGTAGACCCCAGAGCCGATGATCCAGCCCCAGGGCTTGAACAGCTGGATGTAGGAGGTCTTGGCAACAGGTTCGCTAGCCCCTGGCTTGGGCCAGCGGTAATTCACAGGCCCAGCCTCCTGCTGGCGCGCCAGCGCGACCATTTCGTTGAATACGGCAAAGCCATCCGGGTCGCGAATGCCCGAAAGGTCCTGGCCGTCGAGCTTGGGATTGGCCGGATGCATGATCATGCGCGGGGTCAGGTCGTTGATCCAGAAGTAGTCGTCATGGTCATAGCGCAACGCCCTTACCACTTGCAGGGCTTGTTGCTGGGCCGCGTCACGGCTCAAGGTACCGGCGGCCTCCAGCTGTTGGAAATGCGCCAGTACACCTGTGGCCGTTTCCACCACATGCCGGGTTTTCTCTGCCTTGGCCTGGTACAAGTCGCCGTGGATCTGGCGCAGCATCAGCAGACCAAGCACCAACAGCATGGCTATCGCCACTATCAGGATCAGCCATAAACGGCTGCTGATCGACATCGATCTAAGCGTCTTCATTGCGCATGCTCCATTTGTTCTTGTTTTCACCTGCATCCAAGCACGCCTGTGGCCATGGACCCACTCGACCAATGGCTAAGTGCCATGTGCCGTGGAGTCTGTTGCCTGCAACGACATGACAGTGCAAAGGGGCTCTGCCAGCATTTCGGCGGCGCAACATGAAACCTTTAGTAACCGTGAACTTTTCCACTGGCTTTGCGACCAACAGACGCTGTAAAACAGCCGGGCCGCGTGCGGCAATATTCAGGCAAATCAAGAACAAGGAGCTTGCCACGAGCAGGCTCCATCGGGGGGATGATGGATTTTTGGACGGCCTTTCAGGCAATCATACTGGGCGTGGTGGAAGGGCTGACGGAGTTCCTGCCGATTTCCAGTACTGGCCACCAGATCATCGTTGCCGACCTCATCGGGTTTACAGGTGAGCGGGCGATGGCCTTCAACATCATCATTCAGCTGGCCGCCATCCTGGCGGTGATGTGGGAGTTTCGCGGCAAAATATTCGATGTGGTCCGTGGGTTGCCGAATCAGCCCAGGGCGCAGCGCTTCACCGGCAACTTGCTGTTGGCCTTCCTGCCTGCGTTGGTATTGGGTGTATTGTTCGCCGACCTGATTCATGAGTACTTGTTCAACGCTGTCACCGTGGCAGCTGCGCTGGTACTGGGTGGGGTGATCATGCTCTGGGCCGAGCGACGCCAACACAGGGTTCAGGTGACTCATGTCGACGAGATGCACTGGAGCCACGCGCTTAAAATCGGTTTCGTGCAGTGTCTGGCCATGATCCCGGGTACCTCGCGTTCCGGCTCGACCATCATCGGCGGCCTGCTGTTTGGCCTGTCGCGTACTGCCGCGACGGAGTTTTCCTTCTTTCTGGCGATGCCGACGATGGTGGGGGCTGCCGTGTATTCGGGTTACAAGTACCGTCATCTGTTCCAGCCCGACGATCTGCCGGTCTTTGCGCTGGGCTTCGTCACCTCGTTCATCTTCGCGATGATCGCCGTACGCGGCCTGCTGAAATTCATCGCCAACCACAGTTATGCAGCCTTTGCCTGGTATCGGATCGTCTTCGGCATGCTGATCCTGGCGAGCTGGCTGTTTGGCTGGGTCGACTGGACCGTCGCTCATGGATGAGCAGTCAGACCGCCAGCGCCCGACACGGATACGCAATGCCAAGTTCAAGGGAGTGCTGCTGGGGCTGCTGTGTGTGCTGCCGGTGTTGGGCGTCGCGTGCCTGGCCTACGACGCGCAGGCGTGGTGGCCGCTGGTGGTGTACCCGGTGATGAGCCTGCTCAGTGTGTTGCTCTATTGGCGCGACAAGTCTCAGGCCCGCAGCCAAGCGCGACGCACCCCGGAGAAGCTGCTGCATGGTGTAGAACTGTTCGGTGGCTGGCCTGGGGCTCTGCTGGCGCAGCAGGTGTTCCGGCACAAGACACGCAAGGTGCCTTACCAGGTCAAGTTCTGGGCCATCGTGGTCGTGCACCAGGCCGCCTGGGCGTATTGGCTGTTCTTTCAAGGGCGAGCTGCAGCGTTGGGGTGAAGCCGCTGTATCACGAACGGGGGCGAGCGCCCCCTATTGAAGTCCCGGCCACTCGGGTTGGGCTCAGTGATGTGTCAGACGTAACGTTCCCCGCACGTTTCGAATGAGGCGGCCAAATGGTCGATCCATACCCGCACCGCAGGCGTGACACCGCGTCGGTGCGGGTAAACCGCCTGCAGGTAGCCGCCTGGCAAGGACCAGTCCGGAAGTAATCTAACGAGTTCACCGCGTTGGAGCTGCTCTTCACAAAACAGGCTGGGCAGGGCGGTGAAGCCCAGGCCAGCGCGTACAGCTGCATTACGTACCACGAAATCGTCCGCTGACAGCCTGGGTTCGAGCGCCAAGGCGCGTTGTTGGCCCCCTGGCCCCTGCAGCCTCAGGTGTACCAGGCGGTCGGCCTCGGGTGCACCCAGCACCGGCAGGTCGGCCAACTGCTCAGGCGTGCGCACCTGTGGGGCGAAACCGGGCGCGGCTACCAGTTGCATCTGTGCCTGACACAGTCGCCGGGTCACCAGCGTAGGGTCTTCATCGCCCAAGTCGCGCACTCGCAGCGCTACATCTATTCCCTCAGAGATCAGGTCCACCCTACGGTTGAGCAAGACCAGATCCAGCTGCACGAGCGGATACTGTTGCAGAAACCGGGTTACCACGTCCGGCAAGAACGCATGACCCAAGGCCACCGGGCAGGACACGCGTAGCCTGCCGCGTGGTTCACTGCTCATGCTGGCTACCGCTTCTTCAGCGGCTTCAGCTTCGAGGAGCATGGCTTGGCAGTGATGCAGGTAGCGTTCGCCCACGGCGGTCAGTTTCACTTGCCGCGTGGTGCGCTGTAGCAGGCGCATGCCCAAGCGATCCTCCAGTTCGGCGATACGGCGAGATAGCCTTGATTTCGGAATGCCGAGCTGGCGTCCAGCGGCGGCGAACCCGCCTGCTTCGACGACACGGGCGAAATAAAACAGGTAGCTGTTTTTGTGGGGGTTACCAAGATCAAATCCAGCGTAACTGATTGTCATAAAACAAAAAATCACCTAAATCCATCTTGTAGTGGCCTAATGAAACCGGACACCCATTTAGGCGAGAATGCTCGCCACAGAGAGGTGTCTGATGACCAAGCAACGTCGTACCTTTACCCCTGAGTTCAAACGCGAAGCTGCCTGCCTGGTGCTCGATCAAGGCTACAGTCATGCCGAAGCAGCCCGCTCGCTCGGTTTGGTCGAGTCAGCCCTGCGTCGTTGGGTTAACCAGCTTCAGCAGGAACGTGGAGGCATCACGCCCGCCAGCAAAGCGTTGACGCCAGAGCAGCAAAAGATCCAAGAACTCGAAGCTCGGATAACGCGCCTTGAGCGCGAGAAATCAATACTAAAAAAGGCTACCGCGCTCTTGATGTCGGAAGATCTCGAGCGTACTCGCTGATCCGTCAGCTCAGCGTCCATGAGCCCGTTGATTGGTTGTGCGAGGTGTTCGAAGTCACTCGCTCAAGTTACTACGCCCATCGTCACAGAAGACGAGCTGCGGACGTTGAGCGACTGCGATTGCGCAGTCGAGTGAATGAGTTGTTCGCGCGAGGGCGAAGTGCGCCCGGCAGCCGTAGCATCAAGGCGATGATGCAAGAGGAAGGTGAGCAAATCGGGCGGTTCAAGGTGCGCAGCCTGATGCGTGAGCTAGCGTTAGTCAGCAAGCAGCCAGGGGCGCATGCGTACAAAAAGGCCACAGTGGAGCGGCCAGATATTCCGAATATTGTGAACCGGGCGTTTGATGTCGAAGCGCCAAATCAGGTCTGGTGTGGCGACATCACTTACATTTGGGCGCAGGGCAAATGGCACTATTTGGCAGTTGTCCTGGATCTTTATGCACGCAGAGTGGTGGGCTGGGCTCTATCAGAAAAGCCGGACGCAGACCTCGTGGTCAAGGCGCTGGACGTGGCTTACGAACAACGTGGCAAACCTCAAGGGCTACTGTTCCACTCCGACCAGGGGTCGCAATATGGCAGCCGTCAGTTCCGCCAGAGACTGTGGCGCTACCGCATGCGCCAGAGTATGAGCCGCCGAGGTAACTGCTGGGATAATGCGCCGATGGAGCGAGTATTTCGTAGCTTGAAATCGGAGTGGATACCGACCACCGGGTACCTGACTGGGCAGCAAGCTCAACGAGACATCAGCCAATACCTGATGAGGCATTACAACTGGATCCGCCCGCATCAATTCAACGATGGGCTGGCTCCGGCAAAAGCTGAAGAAAAACTCAAAACTGTGTCCGGAATGAGTTGACCACTACAGGCAGGGCAGATCTTCACCCTCTCCGAAAGACCTCGGGGGGGATGAATCAGCCGGAAAACTCAATCACGTTTTCATATTGGGTACCGGCCAATGTTAAAAAATCTTGCTCAGTGTTTATCCATCTTAGCAGCATCGTCACAGCCTCGGTGGTCATAGTTGCTGGATCAGGCCACGGGTTCGAACGCCTTTCAGCCGGAGGGGTGCCCTGCGTTGAACGGTATATTTTATGATTTGTCATTATTTACCTGCTACATTATGCGTCTAGTGCGGAGAAAGGTAAGCATCGGCCTGGGCTGAAGGCGAGCTAACCTGGTCGACGTAACTCTAGTTTTTAGGTGCGATGCCTCTCATTCGCCCGATTAATTCACCTACTTAAGGGATATTTCTATGTCGCGTTTAGCCGAATTCCGCAAACTTGAGCAGACGCTTGCAGCTCAGCTCGCTGAGCTTGAGAGTATGAAAAACGACGCGGGTTTGAAAAAAGAAATCGAGTTTGAGCAGAAGCTCCGCTCGCTCTTGGAGAGCTATGGTTTTAGCCTTCGTCACGTCGTTGAAATTCTGGACCCGCAGGCTGGATCGCGTCGCGGACCGATTGCAACGGCGGTGGTGAAGCCAGCCCGTAAAGCTCGCTCAGTCAAGATCTACAAAAACCCACATAATGGTGAGTTGATCGAGACGAAGGGCGGTAACCACAAACTCTTGAAAGAGTGGAAGCAGCAGTACGGTGCTGGCGAAGTGGAGTCGTGGGTTGCGCAGTGAGCTAGGAATCATCGTTTGCTGACATGGGGTATTTGTTGCCCCCATTTTGGCTCAATGCAATACGTAACCACTTCACAGTCTGCTTCGGCCTTCAGCCTCATCAACAGCTCTGAAATTCCGGGCTTTAGGTTTCTCTCGTCACTATCTTGATTTCCTTATATCACCAAATACTAAGAGATAGCGCATCGAAAGCTATTTCAGATCACCGCTCGCACACCATAGCCACTAGTAGGATGCTGGCTCACATGATGCCACCCGTCGAACCCCAGGAAATTTTTCACAAATTTGAAAACTTCGGAATGAGGGTGGCCATACTGATTCGGCCCCGCCGCCACGACGCATGCATTCAAATTTGGTAAATCGAGTATCAGGTCGCGGTGAAAGCTCAGGTCTGAGCCATGATGGGGCAATACCAGCACACCTACACGATCAAGCAACTTTGCATAGTGCGTCATGAGCGCATTCACTCGTCGGCGTGCTGCCAGGTCAGCGTCACCCGTCATCAGCCACCCGATTTCTGTCATTGGTTGTAACGGCGTGCGCCACAGACCGAATGGCAATTGCAAGTTGCTGATGATGGGCGATGCTTGTGGGCCAGCATAGAGCGACATCGACACTTTGTTGTGATCGCTCCACAATGCTCCGTAACACTCTTTCAATTTCTCTCGTCCTGGCTCGTTGCGGGCGTGAGCCACGATGGATGAACGAGTCAGTCCTTTACCGAAGGAGCGTTCCAAGGCATTTTGAAACTCTGCTATTCGCCGTCCGGAAGGCTTATGAGCATAGGGCGCAAGCAACCACTCGATTCTTGAGTTATCTTGAGTTACAGCAATTGAATTGCCAGCCGCGATATTTTGAACGGTAGCACCCTTCACTACTCGGCTCTTTATCGCCGGTTCTGACCATTGGATCGTAAGGCCACGATTATCATCCCGGCGCGTAGCTTCTCCATCGGGCTCGGGCATCAACCACTCACCCAGCGGGCGCCCCTCAACCACTGCCTGGACGAAGCTCACAGTGCGTACGCCTCGGGCAATGAGCCATTTGGAGGGGTCAGTAACGAACTCCAAAAAGGTGCCAGATAGTGCTCCCGTGGATACGTCTGTAGCTACTGCTACCGCAAATTCAGATGCACTCAAGTAGGGTAAGACCACCTCCCTTACGCAGGTTGCCGCAAGAAGACGATCAACCCCATTAACGTGGTCACTGTCCAAGTGGGAGAGAAACAAAAGATCAATCGAGCCGCGGGATGCGACGTAGATAATCTCTTCCTTGAGGCGGTCTTGCTGGTTGGAGCCGCAGTCATAAACCCACCGCAGAACAGAATTGTTCGACTGAAGTTCCCCGCTAAACAATCCGCCTTGTCCCACGGGGTGCTGAATCATGGTAATTTCCATTCGACTGTATTTTCCTTGCGTTAAAAAAGTGAAAAGCCTGTCGCTGGCCGTTTTTAATGCGTTGAGAAATTTCCATTCGACAGGGTTTTTTTCGAGATGAGTGACCCTGAATCGGAGGGCTCAATCGGGTACGGTTTAAGCCATTGCGCGCCATCCAGACTGCCTGGATGGCATTTCCGATGCATTGAAAACCGTTTGGTGGAAGCGATTGCTGGCTCCGGTTTCGGCATTGAACTCATATGCTTTGGCCTGAACAGTGTGTTTATGTGGGTGACCGTCCGATCAATGATTATCAAGGCGCCAAAGCCAGTGGTAAGCAGGCCATCTGGCTTGAGGGCTTCCATAAGTGGCCGTAGCATTTATGTCGCCCTATACACCGAATCCGTTCGCTGGATGAACTGATCCCGATTCTATTGGGGAATGAGACAGAGCAATAGCGGGCCCAACGGCCCAGATTTCAGACCAACAGGGCGGGGTAAATAGACACAAGACCGACCCGCTGGCTTCATCCAAGCTCTGCGGAGCTTGGTCAATCTGCGTTTAACGGGTTGACACACCCATGACCTTGTTCCAATCGACTGGATGTCCTGCCGCCTGTAGTTCACGCCCTAAAGCCTGCTTCCAGCCGCCAGCTTCATCCATTCGCTCCCACACTACACCGGCAAAATCACTAGGTATGTCCAGCTGACCCCGTTTTAGAGCGCAAACCCTGCCGCAGCCGAGTCGCCCGATAAAGTATCCTAACTCTAGCAACACATTCTGCCGTGCCCGAGGCTCTAAGTCGCCTCCTTTAACACGGCCTTCGTCGTCAGGCGTCAACAGCACAACTGCGAAGCCGACATCCCCGTGGGCCTCAACCTTTTCGATTACCGTACGACCTTGATTGGCCTGCTCATGAAGGATGATAGCTTCGAACCCAATCCTTTCGAGAAAGCGAGCAACCGACTCGCGTGCGCCGTCGTCATGACCGTGGACAATGAATACTTTATTCGACATAGGTTGCCTCAAGGCAGGTTCTGTTTTTCCTCTATTACCCACGTACAACTTGTAATCCCTGATGAACGGGATCAGCAGTTGTCTCGTCATCTCTCGAATTCCAGCAATTATTTTGCTGCCCGAATAAAAGAAGTGATGCCCGAAATCTAATGCGTAATTTGGCTCAGCTGCTAATTTATCAATCAATAACAGCGTTAGACCCATCGTGTGCTTTTGATCGTCTGGCCACAGAAGCTTCGAACTTCCGATCATGCCTCTAGCAGTATCTTCGCTAGCCCTTAAAAAAGAATCTAAGTCTAAGCCTTCTTTTAGGGCGTTATTGATTTCTTCGAGATCAGGGCTGTTGAGGAGTGCTGAGATTCTTTTCAGGGGGCGTTCAAACGTCTGCGGAGTTGCTCCTTGCAAGTCTAATAAAGCGTTATTCAGCTGTGAGAAAACGTCAACATGCGTCATTCATCGGTCTCCAGCCTCGCGGCCGCAGCGCGGTCCAAAATTTCTGAGCGATAGCGCTCTTTCATTTCAGCCGCTAGCGGCTGGATGATCGGATTTGATCCGTGTTGACCAACTGCCTCATCAATGACGGCCTCGACCTGTTGGACTGCCTGCTCAATGCTCGCAGGATCATGAGGATCGAAATTTACGGTACACAAATCACCGTCGAGCCGCTGTAGCACTTCCTGCGCTTCCTTGAGTTGGCGTTGTAGCTTGTCGAGTCCTTTTAGCATGGTCCTGATCTCTGCCTATGGTTGCAGAACGATATCACTAATTTTGCGCAGGTGGAGAGACAGCCACTTGGCAGTGTCGGATCTCAATGCCCGCGAGCCGACGCTTGAGCGCAGCCTGGAGAGGTTGCCGTGGAAAGCCGAAATTAATGCCGGCTTCGGGCTGTGTGGTCCAGCGAACACAGAAGGGCTGCAACTGGTCGATAGCTGGTGGACGCGAATGGCCAGCGGCCATTCGATGTGGGCCTGTAGCGGCCCATGGGGTATTAGAGGTCACACAACCTCACGGTGCTAGGACCAATCAATGTCGGTAAATTTCAACCTGGATGCCTTCATCCTCATGTGGCGCTCGAAAGTAGCTGGTGATCAGATCGAACTGCGCTTCGGTCGCCGCAAACTCATGTTCGCCGCGTCGGTTGCGAAGATGCAACCTGCCTCGACAGATGTCATCGTCCACGCAACCTCCACCTGATGAATCCAGGTTGAGCGACGCGGCGATAATGCGTGAGCTGTATCCATTTCGCGCGGAACTAAAAGCGTTCGCCCAGGCCTTGTTGGCACACCTGCCTGAGAATGAAAGCGCGCGCCTCGTCAGCAGGGTCTCACGCTATTACAGCCAAGGAGAGGACCCTGCCACCGCGCTGGCCACTGGTCTTTTGGTAGCAGAGAAAGGCAAGCCACTTGATCATCCGGTATTCATGGCTGTGGACGTGCGCGGCTTCGATGATTTCGAGTACTTGGCCCCGAAACTGGTTGAAGCCAGCGGAATTGAGCGGCCCTATACCTACACGCAGGAGGGCACACCCACAATGGCGCAGGTACTGGTCGATTTCGATCAATGGCTCATCGGGGCCGGAAAGCGCTTCCTACATGTGGACATGGGTGGCTCCGATTATGTGGGTTGTATCGTTAACCAAGAATGCGTCGACAGCCTCATAGCGCTGGCCAAGGTGGCAGGCACCGATGCACAGCTTGATCCCTTTTGACGCATGTTGGCCGGGCGCTTTCGACCCCTACCGGTCCGCCATATCCCTTCAACATGCAGCGATAATCGGTGAGCGTTTTGCGTGTATTTGCTCAGACTCTATAATCGGCACCACTAACTCCGATTACTGTTCGCACGAGGTAAACCTTTGTCTACAGACCCGTTGTGTCTAATTTTTATACCGGCGCTTGTCACCCTGCTTAAGAGGGCGGAGGATCGCAAAGGCTCTCCGCTCAGCGAAGCTGAGGTGCTTGAGATTCGAGATAATGCCTCCGCGATGGCAGTGCCCTTTAGTGCCGCGTTGGCGTTGGAAAAAGAGCGGGGTTATGAGGACATCGTTCCAGAGGAGTGCTGGAAGGAATGGCTGCGGGTCCGTTCATCACTTCGATCACCAACCTTCGCAGAATAACCCTGGGGCAAGAATATTCTGGTCCAGGATTTCACAGCGTCTCGGTCGTGATGGGGCATTCAGCCGACCGGCAGCTATCGACCCATAGCGGACATTCCCGCCTGCCGTAGTTTCGACTCGAAAGGCGATCTGCCACCAGAGTTTCACTTGGCGTGAGCTATTCATTCCATCGATATCAGTCCAAAGAGGCGTTTCCGCTGGCAAGATATCAAACGAGAAAGGCTGCACGGGCTCCGTAACGAACCGCTGGGTGCTTTTTGCCATCGATTTGACCTGCTCCTCTATGGAAGGGGCTCGGATGCTTGGTTACTGGCCATCGAATTGATTTGGCTGGGACTAGATAAAGCGATGTCACTTGGCTATCATTGTCGAGCGGGATCTAACATGTGTGAAGCACAAGCTCAATAAACATAGACTGTCTCATTGAGGAAGTAGAATGGCGAACATACCGGGCCAACAACCGGACATCCAATTTTGTCCTATTTGCCGAGGTGGCCTCCGAAACATTCCAAGAAATGAAATGCGCTCGCCCGGTCATATTCGGGCTGACGGTACAGTGTCAGCACATACCCACACCTATGAGTGTAACGAGTGTCACTCCCGATTTGAGATAAATCAAGCAAGATAATTGTAGTAAATGTGTATTTTGACACCCGCAAATATTATCTGCCTTGGAGGCGTATGATGTCAATTCAGGCTCGGCTACTACTGCTATTTTTAATGAGATATTCATGAATACTTCTGCATACATGCCTTATATAAGCATTTCTCCCAATATTATTGCATGCAAAGGGTTTGAGTCGTATCCGGGACTTAATGGCACCGGTTTTTTCGTAACCTTCCCACCATTCGAGCCGGTGTTTTACGTTACCGCCCGGCATTGCATTGAAGATATCTTGCCAGATAGCTCCGAAGCCAAGCTGATGGTCCCTGTTATTCCTGGTGGGAGCAAGTCTGTATTATTTAGCCATGTTTTACAGACAGCTATTGACGATAGCTGTGATAACGACATTGAAGACGTCGCCATATACGTAGTTTCTGAAGAGATTAGCACTGAAGAATATGCAGCGCTACGTGAGCGTGCGTTACCATTACAACATCAGGATGACGTAGATAATCTATTAAAGTTAGCCCTTGCTCGTGGTAGTAATTTGCGTGCAGTCGGATACCCAATTCACAATCATCCGAACTGTGCGACAGAAGTTGACTATGATGCCGGGCAAATGCGAATCCAGCCAAGAGGATTTTATGGAAAGCTCTCGGTCGCTGGGCTGTTTCCGAATCAATACTGCTTGACGGATGTGAACTGGAAGGAGCACGACTATCGAGGCTTTAGCGGATCACCGGTCGTTGAATTGGCCGAAAATATAAGCGTTAAGGGAGATGTACATCCTTTAGTTGTCGGTGTTGTGCTAATGGCGACCCAACATCTGGTTCGATTCATTTCCATAAATGTCGTATGCAACACCATAGCCGCATACTTAGTCGATAAAGGATATGTAGAGAACTAGGGAAACGCTCCGTAAACAGCCAGCCGTCCCTTCCTTGAATCAGCCATCCTTTTTGTGGGGTTCGTTAAGCGATATGCAGAAAACTGAATTGCTCTACGTTTTGTAGTTAGCGAAGGACCGCTTCTGGCCGTTAGCTGCCAGCGGTGAGTGGCAGCTATGAGTCCACAGCATACACGTCCCGAGCAATTGCCGATCAATGAGTAGTTCTGCCGCCTTTGCCCATCCTAGAGAGATGAATCATTATAGGGTGTGAGTCCTTGGAAGATCGCCTGATGAACCGTCAGTAGGGTGGCTAAGATCAACCCTCCAAATCCACGTGGAAGGCAGAGGGAAACAGATGCGCATGCATGCTCCATGACGCCCCCATGGATCCATTTATCCTCACATCCCTGGTCCATCGGTCGCCTGGCACAGGGCGGATGCAAAGAAAGTCGCGAGCAAAAGAAAGCCCGCTGCTAGGCGGGCAAGAGAGCTTCTATCACGTAGGGATAGCTTGAGTCTGCCTGAGCCGTCGTGAAAATTGAGTGAAGAAATTGTCCCCGCAACGTGGTAGACACGGGCAGTCCCAGAGAGTTGAGCCTTTCTCGATGCTGAGTTTCGCGTCGGTGGTTGGGGCTACCTCTGATTACTGATGTGCTTAGTACACGATTTCATCCAATGAACCCTAATCGCAACGAGTTGATCGCATGATCACATTCACAGAAAAAAAGGATGTTTGCGATGAAAGTGATGACTCGACTATTCACTGACCTTGCCTTGATCGGTGCTGTAGGTGCCACTGTAGCGTGGGCTGATACGCCAAGTGCCGTTTGAAAGGTCAGCAAGGATCAGGCTGACGCCACGCTGAAAGGCGCAGGCTACACCGTCCCCAAAACCCCGCTTCTGCGGGCTTTTGGGGACGGTGGCCACGGACTCACCGGCAACCCACTCATCGTTGAGTTTGCTCGATGTACTCACGCTTTAAAGCGCATTGTTTCAGTTCACCGTTCAAATTTTGTCATTCGACGTATGGAGCGTGAGGAGCGCGCAATATTGGATTCCGTTATTGTTCCAGAACAGCGGCAAGATCTCACCGCCGCGCAGGGTGGCATTAGAGCTACCGAAATATGAGATAACGTCCGTCCCAGCCGTTGGTACGATTTGGTGAATATTCAATACCACTTTGGCCCGACTCGCCGCATCAAAATTAGATACTGACACGAAGGCTGAGGCGCCTGTCTGAACCACAACGGTTTTGTTAGTTATAGTTTTTGACCTGCCATTTTCTGTCACTGAGCTTACTGGGACGCCGGTACGATGCCAGGATTCGACTCTTCCGGAGCTTCCTGCAATCTCAGCCATGCTCTTGTTGAATTCGACAAAGATTTTTTCAGAATCGGTGAAAAAACGTACTGCCTCTTTGATGCTGTAGCTGGTCCCCGAGGATTGACTCTTTTCAAAGTCCTCAATCTTGTTTCTTAGATTAGAAATAGGGTCATCAAAACGCAGGATGGTCACCTCCACATTATTGTGGATCACGGAGCGCATTTCGACCTCGCCCTTGTCTTTCACTTCGATGACTTGCGTTCCCCCGAAGGCGATCGGTGTCGTTGAAAGACTGGCAGTCGCCATCAGGGTTACCAAAAGCTTTTTCAACCTACCCTCCATTTTGAATCACTTGCGTCAACAAATTGATGTCAAATTAACATCAATTTCCTCGTGTTCGCAAATGCGTTGGGTGAAGTGGTTGTCCCCAGATCCATGCAAAAGCGGTCAAGGGCGCTGGCAGCAAGGGGCGTAACCGGTGCCGTGCGGTCTGCCTAGGCTAGAAGGGAAGGGATGAGCTGCCAATGGTCATGCGGCCGTATGACCGTTCGGGCTCGTGAGAACAGAGGAGGTTTTCGTAACCTATTTTCCTGCGTAACGCGAGCGCAGATAGAAAGTGACAGTGTGGTGGGGACTATTGAGTGATGATCGCGAGATGACGCTGAGGTGTCAGCGAATGGCTATCAGCTTAGGAACGCAACCGGCCTCGCTGGCCGGTTGCGCAGATGGGAGGCTTAGGCGACAGCGAGATAGTGTTTAACGAAGGTGTCGGTAAGGACCTCCTAAAGAACTGGTGTGCCCTTTTGAACGAACCAAGTGTCCCAAGCATCGAAGCGCGTTACTTCTCCAGTGGACTCGTCAGTAAGCTGCACTGACCCGGTGATCACAACAGCATGCTCGTTGAAAGGGTAGATCATCCTGAACTTGCCGCGGGTAAGACCGAAATAGGCGCTGCTGATGGGGTCAGTCGGCGTTCCGTGGGTCATCTTGCCAAAGGCCTTTGCTTCGCCTTCCAAGATCACGGAGCCGAGATCGGCAACGGTGCCCCAAGGGTCCAGGTCGGAAATGTCTACATTCTTTTGTACAGCGGTGAGGGTCATAGTCATCACTTCTATTTGGGCTGAAAAGTTCACCGGCGGACGTTGAAGAGTCCGGGTGCCTGGTGAGCGATTTTGCCTGTCGTGACTAGCTGATTGCGGAGGTAGATTGAACTCCTGCCGAGCGATTGGATGTCATGACCTAGATAGACATTCACTTGAAATTGCGTGCCACGGTCTCATCCCCGTTGGCAAGACCACGGTCCTTTAATCACCGCGATAGCTAAAAGAATAGCTATCTAGAGCTGATCCAACGAAGCACTGAACAAATTACGATTTGCGCCCCCATAACCAGGGTGCGGAAATAGGACGGAACTATGCTATCCAGGGAGGGTTGACGAATAATAAAGCAGTAAATATTAATTTTTCGTCAACTTAATAAACGCACGCACTTATCGGGCCAGTCGG